>CALFSY010000098.1 GCA_937916365.1 uncultured Jannaschia sp.
ATGATCCAGGCGATGCGATCATCCAGGTCGTATCCCGCGACATAGGTGAATAAGCTGCGCAAAAAGGGGTTGGATTTTGGCAGCAATTCCAATGCCTCTTGCCGGCTAAAGGTGCGGGGGGTGGTATCGTGCAGGCGGGCGGCAAACAGGCCATAGGCGATGGTTTCGGCGTAAATATCGGCGAAATCGTCCACCGTGATGTCGTGGATCAGGTTGTCTTGAAACGCGGTGTATTGGTCGGCCAGATCGGCATGGGGGGTCGTGGTATCGTTTAACGTGTTGCGCAACACGTCTTTGATAAGCTGCGCCTTACCCGCCATGCGTTCGGCCAGATCGTGGGGGGTGGCGATTGTTTGCGGGGTTTGCACCACAAAATTGCGCAGCAAGGTTTCAAGATCGCCGTAAGAATCCGGCGTGGGGTGGATGCCGTTGGCAAAATCGCCGATTTTGGCGGTGGCCACCCGTTCACCATCGCGGTAAAAATCCCATTCCAGACAGTTGGTATAAATCAGATTGGGCAAGGCGTTGCGGTATCGTTTTTGCTGTGCGGCATTTGTGCCTTTCATCCCACGCAGGGGGATGTGCAGGTCTTTTGCCTCTATATGGCCCAGGGGAACATCGCCGCGCTGCACAATAAAATCGGGCGCCCCCACGGCGGCACGTTTGGGTTCGTTAAGCGCGGTGACAGTATCATCAATATCGTTCAGCAATGCCTCCAATGCCGCGCGATAGGAATGTTCGGTCGCCGCACCCGTTGCATAAATATCTGTGACCCGTGCCACAAACCCCGCAATGTCAGGCATGAATGATTCCAAAAATGTGTTTTATGACAGGTAGGTTATCATTACATAATCCGTATCAAAAGGCACCCGTCTGGTGCAATATACGGGATGTGCATGGGTAATCGGTTTGAATTCCATCTAAAGGCGCGCAGCGGCAAGGCACGCTTGGGCGAAATCATTACCCCGCGCGGGCGCATTCGCACGCCGGCCTTTATGCCCGTGGGCACCGCCGCCACGGTCAAGGCGATGTTGCCCGATAGTGTTGCGGCAACAGGTGCCGATATTGTGCTGGGCAATACCTATCACCTGATGCTGCGGCCCACCGCCGAACGGATTGCGGCCTTGGGCGGGCTGCACCGGTTTATGAACTGGGCGGGGCCGATCTTAACCGATTCGGGCGGGTTTCAGGTGATGAGTTTGGCAGATTTGCGGCACCTGACCGAGGACGGCGTAACATTCCGATCCCATATTGATGGGTCAAAACATATGCTTAACCCCGAACGTTCCATGGATATTCAACGGCTTTTAGGATCAGACATTGTAATGTGTTTCGATGAATGCCCCGCCCTGCCCGCCGATCGTGGGCGGATCGCAGATAGTATGCGGCGGTCTATGCGGTGGGCGGCACGATCACGCGCGGCGTTTGGTGATCGGCCTGGCCACGCCCTGTTTGGGATACAACAGGGTGGGTTGGAGCGTGATCTGCGCGCAGAAAGCGCGCAGGCCCTGATCGACATCGGGTTTGACGGGTATGCCATTGGCGGGCTGGCCGTGGGCGAAGGGCAAACAGCGATGTTTGCCTGCCTAGAATATGCGCCCGATCAGTTGCCGATGGACAAGCCGCGCTACCTGATGGGGGTGGGCAAACCCGATGATATTGTGGGCGCCGTGGCGCGCGGGGTGGATATGATGGATTGTGTTCTGCCATCACGATCGGGGCGCACCGGCCAAGCCTGGACACGGCGGGGGCAAATCAACATTAAAAATGCCCGCCATCAGGATGATCCCCGCCCGTTGGACGAAACCTGCACCTGCCCGGCCTGCACGGGGTATAGCCGCGCGTATCTGCATCATGTGTTTCGGGCGGGGGAAATTATTGCCTCGATGCTGCTGACCTGGCACAATTTACAGTATTATCAGGATTTGATGGCGGGCATCCGCACGGCCATTGCCGAGGATCGCTTTGCCGCATTTGAACGCACGTTTCATGCCGCGCGTGCAGGGGGCGATATTGACCCGATCCCGTCATAAACCTAAACCGCGTTAAAGGCGCGCCTTAGTCTACCGTTATGGTTTGGGTTAAGACCCCTGTTTGGGCGTCAAAGATACGGATAACCCCATCCTGGGCTACCAAAACGGCGTGCCCGTCAATCACGCTATACCCCACTATTCCAACCCCGGCGGGCAATGCAAAATTCGCCGGATTTATCAAAATCGGTTGACGTTCAACACTTAAACGCATGGCAAGAAGGATGATGATCGTTATCACACCCACGATCATGACACCTGTTAACGTTGTCACCAGGGTGCGCAAACGTTTAAGGGATGGCGGCAAATCTGCGGCCTCTGTTTCGTTGTCTGGAATGTTTGACATGTCTACATGCACCCGTATCATCACAGTGCGGATCGGCCCCGATCCCGCCCGCCGCCTGGATAAAGCACTGGCGCGCGATGTGCCAGAGGCCGCGCAATTAAGCCGATCGCGGATGGCGCGGTTGATCGCGGACGGCGCGGTGGCCGTGAACGGCGCCGTTAAAACCAAGGCGACGGCACCGGTTACCGAAGGTGATGAAATCGTCATCACCGTGGCCGAACCAACCGAAACAGATATGGGGCCAGAGGCCATTACAATCGACATCCGATATGAAGACGACGATGTGGTTGTTATCAACAAACCGGCGGGAATGGTGGTGCACCCCGCGCCTGGGTCGCCGCAGGGCACGTTGGTCAACGCCCTGCTACATCATTTTGATGGGCGGCTTTCGGGGGTTGGCGGGCAAAAACGCCCCGGTATTGTGCACCGGATCGACAAAGATACCTCTGGCCTTTTGGTGGTGGCGAAATCCGATGCGGCGCACCATGGATTGGCGGCGCAATTTGCCAATCATTCTGTCACACGGGAATACCTTGCGCTGTGCCATAACACACCCGACCGCGCCGATCCTAGATTAAGCAATCTTTCAGGTGTTGGTTTTAGAACCGAGGGCACGTTTACCATAACAACGCAGATCGGGCGACATAAAACCGACCGGCAACGGCAGGCCGTGTTGCCCAAAGGCGGCCGTCATGCCGTAACGCATGTGCATGTGGTCGAACCATTTGGCGCCGCCGCGTTGGTATCTTGCCGGTTAGAAACCGGGCGCACCCATCAAATCCGTGTGCACATGGCGCATGTGGGCCATGCCTTGATCGGGGATCAAATATATGGGCGGCGGCGCATGACGGCACGCCATGGTGCAACCCTGGCGGCGCATGTCAATGCATTTCCGCGCCAGGCACTCCATGCCGCGACCTTGGGCTTTGTGCATCCGGTGCGGGGGGGGGATATGCACTTTACCGCCGATTTATCCGCAGACATGGACACGCTGCTGCAAATGTTGCGACATATCCCGCCTACGGAATAATGTCCTGCGCCACTTTATCGGCGCAAGGCGGCGGGCATTGCAGTGCGTAGGTATTTACGCAAAATATAAAATCTATTGCACACAAATATTTGTGACCCGTTATCGTGTTTGTGGCCCTTGACGGTTGTTGGGCTCGGGTTACTTGGATTACAACGACCATATGTGTGTGTTTTCAAGGGAGGCACAGATGACCGGTTACGCAAATCTTCCCGCGCCATCGCCGGAACAGGGATTAAATCGCTATCTTCAGGAAATTCGCAAATTCCCGATGTTGGATCCGGAAGAAGAATACATGCTAGCCAAGCGTTGGGTCGAAGACCAAGATACCGCATCCGCCCATAAAATGGTGACATCCCACCTGCGGCTGGCCGCAAAGATTGCCATGGGGTATCGTGGCTATGGCCTTCCGCAAGCCGAAGTGATTTCCGAGGCGAACGTAGGATTGATGCAGGCGGTCAAACGGTTTGACCCCGAAAAGGGCTTTCGCTTGGCCACCTATGCCATGTGGTGGATCCGTGCCGCGATTCAGGAATATATTCTGCGGTCTTGGTCGTTGGTTAAACTGGGCACAACATCGGCGCAGAAAAAATTGTTTTTCAACTTACGCAAGGCAAAGGCCCGTATCGGCGCGTTGGAAGAGGGCGACCTAAACCCCGAAAACGTCGAACGGATCGCCCATGATTTGGGCGTGACCCAGGATGAGGTGATTTCCATGAACCGCCGCCTATCGGGGGGGGATGCGTCGCTAAACGCGATGGTGGGCACCGACGGCGAGAGCGCCACACAATGGCAGGATTGGTTAGAGGATGAGGATGCCGATCAGGCCGACGATTACGCCGAACGCGATGAATATCAACATCGCCTGGCCCTAATGAACGAGGCGATGGACGTGCTGAACGATCGGGAACGTGACATCCTAACCCAGCGCCGTCTACAAGAACAGCCCGTGACATTAGAGGATTTATCGGGGGTCTATAACGTCAGCCGCGAACGCATTCGCCAGATCGAAGTGCGCGCCTTTGAAAAGCTGCAAAAACGGATGCAGGATTTGGCCCGTGCCCAAGGTTTGTTGGCCGACGCCTAAAGCGAAAATTTGCCTAAGCATCGCACCACATCTGCACATTAGACGGGCGGGGTATCGGAAATCTGTGACGCCTCGGTCACCACGATTTCCGGTCTACCCTTGAACATTTTTAATGGCCCTTGCACATAGGCATAGTTGCGGCGCGGGAAATCCTCACCATCCGCCACATAACGAGCGCGCAATAGGTTAAGAACCGCCCGGATTTTCGGGTCATCGGCGTTGGGCAAGAACACCTGAAACGGTTGGGAACGGGATCCGGTTTTAATGGTATAATGGATGCCCCTGGTTTCGCCTTGGGTCAATTCCATAAACACGGTTGCGGTTTCACCCACCATCGCTTTTTCAACCAATGTGGTGTAATCAATGCGGGTGTTAAGCAATGTGCCGGGTGGGGCCACGGCCCGGGCGGCGCGGAAATCGTCAATAAGCCGCGCGCGCAATTCCCACCAAACCATCAACTGCGCATAATTGCGGGGTGCCGTATTGGCATTCATCACACCATTGACCGCAAATTGGTTCCAAACCCCGATATGATCGCGTTGCGCGGCCTGTTCAGCGACGGCGTAGCGTGCATCATAATCGGCAAATATGGACCGCCCGTATTTCACAAAATAAGGGGAATATCCCTTGCGGATCATGAGCTCTGAAAAATCTGTGATCCCGTCAACGGGTTGGCTTAGATGCACATACCCTAACGGGCGATCGTGATTATCAAGGTAATTAGGGTTGATAATGGTATCACCCTGCGCATCGCGCACCAGCGCGGGCGCGGTGCCCGCAAATTCGATCGTGACGGGTGTATCGACCGGTAAAATAGATGTGGCAAATGCGGTGGCGGCCCTGCCCCAGGGGGTAACGGGTTTGGCATCGTTGGGATTTGATTCCTCTGTATCCAACCCAAGAACACGCACCTTGAACAGCGTGCCGTCTACCATAATGCGAAGGGTATCCCCATCGGTGACACGTTCGATCACGCCATCTAAATAAAACCCATTCATTTGTAATATGAACCTTACTTTGTTAAAAGATTAGGAATTTATACACAAAAGTGCACCAACTAGGCATCAAAACGTTGTCTCTGTGAATATAGGTGCTGCAAATCATCCAATTTAATGCGAAATTTAGTGCCGTGGTCGCGCAAACCGCGACCTGTTTCGTTGGTACGAGCGTCGAAGTCTATTGCTATCATACCACTTTGGCAGGCATCAATGAAACCTGTTATGTTTGGTTCCCAATGCAGGCGTGCGGTTTCGTATTTCACTTTCCCATTGCGCTTTTTACCATGCACAACAGCCAAGCGGCGCAATTTGTATGCAAATGCGTTTATCAGGCTATCATGTGTCCAATAAGGCGGCGTAATATCGGGGTCGCTATCAGGGCCAGTATTGCGAACAATCAACCGATTGGCGTCATTAACAATCTTAAAACCACGAGGCGATTTCCCCCAAATCGTGTGTCGAAAGCTGGTGCGGCCTTTTTCATCTAACCAACCATAACCGCGCACCATCTGGTGCATGATCCCTTTAGGTTGTGGTGTGAGGTGAAACAAAGTGATCGGAGCTGAGCCGCCGTGATATTTCAATTCCCAAATGCCGGTATCCGGCCCGTCCCTGTTATTCGGGTCAATCCCGATCATTTCCTCAAGTAGCAAGCCAGGTCCGCCCGATCCGCGATAACCGGGATAGTCTGGTATCTTGATCCAACCTCTATCTATAACGCCGCGTAACCTTGCAAAGAAATCAGAGTCACTGATAGCTGGCATTTACAACATCCTGCCCGTTGCTTTTTCGAGGCGTTTCTTGGCCATTTCACAGTATTTTGCGGATGTGTCTATGCCCATCCATGGCCTATTGGCTACCTCGGCCGCAATAGCGGTTGTGCCGCTACCCATGAAGGGATCAAGAACAAGACCGTCACCAACGCTTTCAACGCACCGACTAGCCAATTCAAGCGGGAAAGGGGCGGGGTGAGCGTTCTTTTTTTCCTGCGGGATTTGCCACACATCACCAAGCGCGTTGGCTTTGTCTGCTAACCTAAAGTCCGGTTTGGCGATAAGGTAAATTACCTCATAGGTTGGCAAGAAATAGCCTTTGTTAAAATTGATTCCGCCATTGCGTTGCCAAATTATGATTTGACGAACGGGAAAGCCATCAACAATGTCGTGGCGATCCTGTAGCAAACCACCCTGCACCCGCCACTTGTGATTGTAAAAAATTGCACCATCGGGGCGTAAAACGCGCATCATCGCGGTTAGGCATTCGCGTTGCCAACACACATAATCTTTGTGCACCATCGCGTCTTCGCATGTGTCATAGCCATCCTGAAGCGCGGCATTTTTCCATTTGCCGCCACGTCCATCCTTTAGGCCGTTTCCAGTGCTATTTTTAATGTTGTAAGGCGGCGATGTGACAATGACTTTAACGCTTTCTGCATTCATCTTATTCATAATTTCGATGCAGTCACCATGACAAAACGTTCCATTGGCTTTCCGCTTTGATTTGGGCGAATCTGTTTTGACCATGTGCCTAACGGCTTGCTCATAAAAAAGATCAATCGGTTCAACCTCACCGCGCGTCATACAATCTGTTCCTTATATGTGCATCGCCTACCATCGGCATTCGTTTTTGGATATTTGCAGAAGACACACCATGGTAGATTTCACGATGTCCAATGCCGTCTTTATGATCGCCCAAACTACCCCATCAAGATTATTCCATCGCCTCAAGCTCATCAATAAATCCTTCGATCACGCTTAATCCTTTGTTCCAAAATGCAGGGTCAGCGGCGTTTAAGCCAAAGGGCGCCAATAAATCCTTATGGTGTTTTGATCCGCCGGCCTTGAGCATGGTAAAATATTTATCTTGGAACCCGTCGTCGCCATCCTCATAAATCGCATATAGCGCATTCACCAAACCGTCCCCAAAGGCGTAGGCATACACATAAAACGGCGTATGCACGAAATGGGGAATATAGGCCCAAAAGGTTTCATACCCTTCCATGAAATCGAAGGCGGGGCCCAAACTTTCGGCCTGCACCGACATCCACAATGCGTTGATGTCATCGGGGGTCAATTCGCCGTTGCGGCGTGCGGCATGCAGTTTGGATTCAAAACCGTAAAACGCGATTTGGCGGATGACGGTGTTAATCATATCCTCCACCTTACCGGCCAACATTGCCTTGCGCACGGCATTGTTTTCCGCCTCGGCCAACATTTTACGAAACGTCAACATTTCACCAAACACGCTGGCGGTTTCGGCCAGGGTAAGGGGCGTTGCCGCCAACAATTCGCCCTGCCCCGCCGCCAAGCGTTGATGCACCCCATGCCCCAATTCATGGGCAAGTGTCATGACATCGCGCGGTTTGCCCAGATAATTCAACATCACATATGGGTGCACATCCACGACCGTGGGATGGGCAAAGGCACCGGGGGCCTTGCCCTCTTTCACACCGGCGTCAATCCAGCCTTGGGTAAAAAATGGTTCGGCCAATTCGGCCATGCGGGGGTCAAAGGCCGCGTAGGCGTGCGTCACGGTGCGGCGGGCATCTTCCCACGGGATTAGGCGGTTATCCTCCATCGGCAGGGGTGCGTTACGATCCCACACCTGTAGCTTATCAAGGCCCAACCATTTGGCCTTAAGCATATAATACCGGTGGCTAAGCCTGGGATAGGCCCCAACAACGGCATCGCGTAGGGCATTGACCACCTCTGCCTCTACATGGTTGGATAAATGGCGGCTCATCTGCGGGGTGGGCAGGCCGCGCCAACGATCTACGATGTGTTTTTCTTTGGCCAGGGTATTATGCACCCGGGTAAAAAGGGGCAAGCGCGCGGCAAATGTTTGGGCCAGGGCGCGCGCGCCCATCTCGCGCGTTGCGCGATCATGGTCGGTCAATTTGTTTAACGTCGCCTCTAACCCCAACGATTTTCCAGCCACATCAAAGGTCAGGCCTGCCATGGTTTCATCAAACAGTTTGCCCCAGGCCGAAGCCGTGACCACCGATTGATCATGAAGGAATTTTTCCAATTCATCAGATAATTGATAGGGTTTCATTGCCCGCATACGATCGAACACGGGCTTATACCGGCCTAAATCGGCATTTTGAGCCATCAAAGCCTCATAAGCAGCGTTCTCAATACGATTGAATTCAAGGCTGAAAAACACCAAGGGCGTGGTGAATTGTGTGATTTTATCCTGCATATCGGACATAAATTTTGCACGATCGGGATCGGTAGTTTTTTGATGATACAAAAGACCGGCAAACGACATGATACGCCCCGCGATCATATCAATGCGTTCATACCGCTGCACACACACCAACAGGGCCGCCGCATCCAATGCGGCCAATTTGGTTTCATAGGTCGCCGCAAAATCGGCGCATTCGGCCTCTAACCACTCTAAATCGCGGGTTAATTTCGGGGCATCCACGGCGGCGTAAAGATCGCTTAAATCCCAATCGGGCAAGGGGCCTAGGGGTATTGCACCGGTTTCATCGGCGATGTCGTGGGGGGGATATGGGGGGTATGGGATCATTGTGGCAGGCTCCGAAATTTTGGTCTTATCGCGCGATTGGGCGATAGGCTCAACCCAGATTGTAGCCCTGGGTGCGGTAAAACCCGCATTGGCAAAGGCGCATTTATTGTGGTGTTTTATCCTATCATAGGGGGTATGTTAGGCTTGCTAACGTTTTTATGCCCGCCAAAACGCCGCTGTAAACAACACAAAAACCGCCATCAATTCCAATCGTCCGATCAACATGGCCGCCGCCAATATCCATTTTGCCGTATCATTAAGGGCGGCATATGTGCCCGTTGGTCCGATTTCGGGGCCTAGGCCCGGCCCAATGTTGGCCAGGGCGGCCACTGCACCCGAAACGGCGGTGATAAAATCAACACCTGTAAACACCAACAACACGGCGACAACGCCAAGCGTGACGTAAAACAACACAAAAAACGCCATGACCGATGACATCACATCCTCGGGCACAGGGCGATTGCGATACCTTGGTTCAAACACGCCATGGGGCGCATGAAGCCTGCGCACCTGTGTGGCGATGGATGCGAACAAAAGTTGATAGCGAAACACCTTGATCGAACAGGATGTTGATCCTGCGCATCCCCCGACAAGGCCCGCAAAAAACATAACCACAACGGCAAACGCGCCCCATTGCATGTAATCTGCGCTGGCATAACCCGTTCCTGTTAAAATCGATACTGTGTTGAATATGGCCTGGCGCACAGCACCCTGTGCCCCCATATCATTATGAATAATAAGATAAAGCGCCATACCAAGCGCCAGTATGAAAACAATCGCTAAAAACACCCTGACCTGACTGTCGCGCCAAAGCGATCCGGTTTCCCCGCCCAGAAGTTGCACATAACGCACGAATGGCAACGCAGCTAAAATCATAAACACCGCGCCCACATATTCGACCCCTGCCCCAAGACCCGCAAACGACGCATCAGAATTGGCAAATCCCCCCGTGGCAATCGTGGTCATTGCATGCACAACGGCATCGAACGCATCAAGCCCGGCAGCCCCATACCCGATCGCCGCCGCAATGGTCAGCGCCAGATAAATCGCGGAAATGCGCGTGGCAATTTCAGTGGCCCGCGGCAGGATTTTTCCAAACGTATCAAACCCTTCGGATCGGAAAATTTGCATACCACCCACGCGCAGTTCCGGCAAAAACGCCATGGCAACAACAATGATACCGATCCCCCCAAACCACTGTAGCAAACCGCGCCACAACAACAGACCGGCGGGTAACGCCTCTAACCCCGTGAACACCGTTGCGCCGGTTGTTGTAAGGCCTGACATCGCCTCAAAAAACGCATCAACATAACGCGCCTGTGTCGCCCCTAGAACGAATGGAATGGCCCCAAATATCGGCAGCACAAGCCAAACACCGGTTGTCATCAAAAAGGTTTGTTGTATCGACAATCTGGCCGTGGCCGCATTGGCGCAGGCCAGCGTTAGCAAAACACCAAAGATGCCCGTCATTGCCGCCGCCGCGGCAAAAACGCTCCAATGCCCATTGCCCGCCATAAGATCGCCGATCATAGGAGCGATCATCGCAACCCCCAGAACCAGGATCAAAAATCCCAGCACATATCCAACAGGGCGCACATCAAGCATGGATTACGCGATGGGCGGGTATCAGGCGGATGTCAAGATCCGGTTGCATGGGCATATGATTATGGAACAATATAATTCTTATTATTTTAAGGGGTTTGATGTGTAAATCAGCAATCGTAACATCCATTAGGTTCTGACCTGGATGGTGTATCGGTGTGATAACGTAATTTCGTGTCGACATACTGCGCGATACACGAAACCGTCCTGTATGATACCGCGATGTTGCGATGCCAATCTTTCAACGCTTATGTTGGGTGATCTTGCCCTATGGTGTGGGGTTGGATAAGTTACATAAAAAATCTTAAGCACACGCCAAAATTCATGATGATATGGGTGGTCATAGTGCGACACACTATACAATACACGGGGGTGGCAATGGTGCAGGCGATGGTATCCCAATGGGTGGCCTTTTTGCGCGGTAATGCCGCGATTTTGGGTATGTGTTCCCTTGCCCTAGGTGCGTGTTCGGCGACCTACAGTAATCATGGTTATGTGCCCCCTGCCGAACAGTTGGCCGAAATTAACATCGGCGTCGATCGGGCCGCGGTGGCCGAGGCGATTGGCACACCGGGGTCCGCCGGGGTTGTGCGAGATGAAGCGTGGTTTTATTCCGCCTATCGTATCCGCAACTACGCCTACCGGGCCCCGCAAGTTGTCGAACGCGATATTGTTGCCATTTCTTTTAACAATGGTGGGCGCGTGTCGAATATTGAACGTTTCGGGTTAGAGGACGGTCAGGTGGTTCAACTGTCGCGCCGCGTCACAACGGGATCTGTGACAGAAACAACATTCCTACGTCAAATTTTGCAAAGTATTGGGCGGCTAAACCTGGATGACACATTTGGAAATTAAGCCACAGAAACGGCTAATCCTAGTGTTACGATACCAAATATCCCCATCTGCCCCCTGCACCACGCCTGAGCATCATAAAGGGGTGTGGCAGGGATCGAAAATCCAATGGGGGTGATCCTAACCAAAGGCCGGTATCGCGCACGTCTTGGCGTGTCCGCGCATGATGTTTCAGCCGCACAACGGCTACGCCGGGTGGCCTTTCGAGGCGGTGCAGGGAATGATGCGGATGATTTTGATGCTGTGTGTGACCATGTTTTGATTGAAGATATGAACACAGCCGATTTGGTGTGTTGCTTTCGGCTTATGTTTTTGCCAAATGGCGCAGATATTTCTCAAACCTATTCAGCCCAATTCTACGATCTATCCAAGCTATCGAAATTTGGCCAACCCATGATCGAAATGGGCCGATTTTGTATCCACCCCGATCATCACGACCCTGATATTATACGTGTGGCTTGGGGGGCGATGGCAACGCATGTGGATCGGCGCGAGGTGGCAATGTTATTTGGGTGTTCCTCGTTTTATGGAAATGATCCCATAGAATATGCCGATGTGTTTGCCCTGCTGCGCGCGCGTCATTTGGCGCCCGAACGCTGGATGCCCGGCATTAAGGCCGCGGATGTTTTCGCCTTTGCCGCCAATACGGTGCAAAGGCCAAATATAAGGGATGCACAGGCAGCGATGCCGCCGCTTTTGCGGACCTATCTTATGATGGGCGGGTGGGTGAGCGATCACGCGGTTATTGATCGCGATTTAGGCACATCGCATGTGTTCACAGGCCTGGAAATCGGGGCTGTGCCCCCCCGTCGCGCGCAGGCATTGCGCGGGATTGCCACCTAACATAAGGTGTGTAGGGCCTAGGATAAAACGCCCCCGCCCTGCACACACCCGCAACATTACCAATGCCACCGTATGTCATCGCGATTGAAAACAAACACAGTTTTTGGTTGCAATCGTATTTCGTGTAACTCTAACCTAGTTTGTAGAAATCTGTCGTGGATATTGAAAGCTATACGAAAGGGGTAAATTATGTGTGATATTTGTGTTATGAACAGCGTGAAGGAAAAAATGCTTTCGCGTCGTGGGTTTTTTAAGGGCGGCGCGGCCATAACCGCAAGTGTCGCCGCGGCAGCAGGCGGTGTAACCACCCGGCCCACGTTTGCCAATACACACGGCGATGTCGTCGACATGACCCACATGACGGATGAAACATTTCCCACCTTTTTTGGCACGCCAGGCATTTCCTACGACAAGATGTTTGATTTTGCCGAAAATGGGTTCAACCTTTATAACCTAACCATCATGGAACACACAGGCACCCATATTGATGCGCCCCTACATTTCAGCGCCGATGGCCAATCGGTTGATGAAATTCCACTGGGCAATCTGTTGTGTCCCTTGGTGAAAATCGACATTGCCGCCCGCGCCGCCGAAAATGCCGATACCCAGGTTACGCCCGATGATTTGCAGACCTGGATTGACGCGCATGGCGATATTCCCGATGGGGCATGCGTGGCCATGTATTCGGGTTGGGGCGAAAAGGTGCGCACCGATGGATTCCGCAATGCCGATGACGAAGGTGGCCTGCATTTTCCCGGTTTTCATGTGGAAACCACGCAAATGCTGATCGAAAATACCGGCGCGGTGTCCATCGCGGTTGATACCCTGTCGCTTGACCATGGGCCGTCGGCGGATTTTGCGGTGCACTATGCCTGGTTACCCACAAATCGATACGGGATTGAAAACATGGCGGGCCTGGCCGATGTGCCCACGCATGGGGCGACGTTGGTTGTGGGTGCCCCTAAAATAGGGCGCGGAACCGGCGGGCCGGCACGCATTTTTGCGATGGTGTAATGCGATGGGCACGGTGCGGCTTTTGCAAGATGATGAATTAAGCGCCGCAGCGCAGGCCATATTTGACGATATTCGCAACGTGCGCGGCACCGATTATATCAACAACGTGTGGCGTGCGTTGGCCAATGATCCCCCCTTGCTTGCCGCAACTTGGGATCGCATAAAACAAGTGATGGCCCCTGGTGCTCTGGACCCCTTGGTCAAAGAAATGGTGTATATGGCAGTTTCCGCGGCAAATGGATGCGATTATTGCATCCATTCCCACACCACTGCGGCCAAATCCAAAGGCATGACAGACCAAATGCACGCCGAATTATTGGCCGTGATCGGAATGGCCATGCAAACCAACGGTTTGGTCCAGGCCATGGCGGTCGAAGTGGATGAGGTTTTTAAGGGCTGATCTACCCCATAAACGCATATTTGAAAAGGTTGACAATTGATTGAACCCACCACGGCAGTAACTTTTGCTGCAGCAGCCGGAGCCGCTAAAGCTATTGAGAAGTCAACAGCCGGCCTTATCGATAAGATTTCGCAAAAGTTTAAAGATAAGTATGACGAAATCAAACTTCTCTTGGATAAGGGCTTGCCAAAATATCTGGAGGCTAACTTTGCAAAATGTGAAAAGCTAAAAACTCTTTTGAACAGAAATGACCCTGTTCCGATTGAAGAGTGCTTTGTTGCCCCCGATTTTGAGATTCAAGGCCGGACAGAAACGTCAGAAACCTTTCTTGACAGCATCAGCCAAGAAGCCACCAATATCATAACAACCGGTCTTGCCGGCAGTGGAAAGTCGGTCTTTCTAAAATTTGCTTTTCGGCAAGTGATTGAGAGAGGGCATACCTATTACCCAATATTTTTCGAGCTTCGATCCCTCAATCGCGTTGAGAATAATAAGGGGCTTTTGTTATCAAAAATTTACGAATCAATCCAAGAGTGTTGCGAAACATTCACAAGAGCTCAGTTGGATTTCGGATTAAAGTTAGGCGCTTTTTATTTGCTATTGGATGGGTTTGATGAGTTAAATCAGGATCTCCGAGGGCAAATTTCTGAGGAGATAAATGCACTAGCAAGAAATTTCAATAAGTGTGCCATTGTTGTTACCAGCCGCACTTCGGATGAATTTGTTTCTTAGGAAGGATTCTCAGAGGCAAAGCTGCTACCGTTCAACTTAGAAAAGGCGATTGAATACATTACAAAGCTAAAATTCGACACGGAAAAAAAGGCGGACTTCTTAGCCGATTTGGAAACTGGTATTTTTGAAAGCAACAAAGACTTTTTGTCAAATCCGCTATTGTCTGCCATGATGTTACTCACCTACGATTCTTTTGGAGAAATTCCTGAAAAGCGGCACATTTTCTAAGCAAAGTATTTTGATGTTTTAGCTCCAGCAGGTATTTTATCAAAGTTTTTTACCCGCACTCATACCTTTATCAAGCATCATCAGAACGGCGAAGACCAAAAGCAAACAATTTA
>CALFSY010000099.1 GCA_937916365.1 uncultured Jannaschia sp.
AACTACGGGGGGCGCGGCGGTTTCTATAAAACCTTCGTCGTCACCGCCCGCATCATCCCTAAAATCGACAACATCCATGCCAGAGGGGGATGTGACCTCGGCCCTTATAATTGCATCGGTTCCGGCGGTTTCTGCCTGTGGTTTTTGTTTTTGGCGGCGCGTGCGCGTGCGACGGGGTGGTGATGTTTCTGGTTCGGCGTCGGTTTCGGCTTGGGCGCGTTCTTCGGCCAAAATCGCTTCGCGGTCGGCAACAGGAATTTGGTAGTAATCAGGGTGAATTTCTGTGAATGCTAGAAACCCGTGGCGATTACCGCCGTAATCTACAAATGCAGCCTGCAACGACGGTTCGACGCGTGTGACCTTTGCCAGATAAATGTTACCGGCCAGTGGCCGTTTGTTCAGTGACTCAAAATCGAATTCCTCGACCTTGTTTCCATCTGCCACCACAACCCGCGTTTCCTCAGCGTGGGTGGCATCGATAAGCATTTTGCGTGCCATGTTATCCTTGCCCATGACCATTGGTCGCACGCGGTTCGATACAGTGTGCGCAATGGATCACGTTTTTTTGAAGATATGACGCCCAGGAAACGCCCAACCCGCGCGCGGCCCAATTTTCGGGCGACGTTTGGGTGTGTTGTTATCATGCGTTCCATCGCGCGATCTTTTTCGTGTTGGGGCGACAGGCACGCGAACAAATTGAAATGCCGGTGGCCGTCGCCGATTACGCCCCATAAAGGCGCGGTTTTGTTTGAAACAAATTCAGACACGTTTATGATGTGCCTAAGCCTGTATCATTGGCCCCAAACCCAACAACATCATTCCTTGCAAACGGTAGTGTGAAGGGGGCAGTTAAACTTTCCTATCCGGCCCAAATAGGGCGGACTACATCACTACTAAGGGTAGAACCGATAAAAAAGCAATGGGTATTCCACCATGTGAACGATCATACCAATACCAATGCCCCGCGCATCATTTTGATATATGTATCAAAATTGGATCAGATTGCGGCAGTTGGAATGTGGGACTAACGCCTAATTCTTGGATTTCCTGATATGGACAATCCAAGACCAGCGTGAAAAAGCGCATAGAAAAAATCAAAGGTATCAACGATGTCTGTTATTACCCGTTTTGCGCCCTCACCCACAGGTTATTTGCATGTTGGGAATTTGCGCACAGCCTTGTTTAACCATCTGATTGCGCGCAAGGCCGGGGGCACCTTTGTTTTAAGGTTGGATGATACCGACCCCGAGCGATCCACACAACACTACGTGGATGCGATTTATGAGGATCTGCACTGGCTTGGTCTGACATGGGATCGCATGGAACGGCAATCGCACCGGCTGGATCGCTACGCCGCCGCTGCGGATGATTTGCGCGCGCAGGGGCGTTTGTACGAGGCCTGGGAAACGCCAACCGAATTGGACCTAAAGCGTAAGAAACAGCTGAACATGGGGCGGCCACCGGTGTATGATCGCGCGGCTCTGATGTTGTCCGAGGCTGAAAAATCCGCGTTGCGGGCCGAACGGGGCAATGGCGTTTGGCGGTTCAGGCTTGACCATACGCGCATCGAATGGACCGATGACATTTTGGGCAATGTATCCATTGATGCGGCCAGTGTGTCCGATCCGGTGTTGATCCGCGCCGATGGTCAGGTGCTTTATACCCTTGCCTCGGTGGTGGATGATACCGAAATGGGCATCACCCACGTTGTGCGCGGGGCCGACCATGTGACCAATACCGCAACACAGATTCAGATTATGGCGGCCTTGGGCGCCGCCCCGCCGGAGTTTGCGCACCATTCCCTATTAACAGGGCCGGGGGGTGAGGCGCTTTCAAAACGATTGGGCGCATTATCTTTGCGGGATTTACGCGCGCAAGGGGTTGAGCCGATGGCCTTGCTCAGCCACATGGCGCGCATCGGATCGTCGCAGCCGGTGGTGTTAGCCGCTGATATGGGCGATTTGGCCCGTGGATTTGATGTGTCGCATTTTGGGGCCGTGCCCACAAAGTTTGATCAGGCCGATTTAGCCCCCCTGACGGCACGGGTGTTGCACGATCTGCCGCTGGCCGCCGTTACCAAAGAGGTTGCCGCACTGGGTGTGCCCGATGCGATGGCGGGTCTGTTTTGGTCTGTCGCGCGCAAAAATATCGCAACCCGCGCGGATATGGCGCAATGGTGGGCCGTGTTTCGCGACGGGGCCACCCCAATGGTCGCCGATGAAGACCGCGTCTTTGTGGCCCAGGCGTTTGCGATGTTGCCCGATCCGCCGTATTCTGAAACCACTTGGGCCGATTGGACCGCCGCCGTGAAAAAGGCAACGGGGCGCACCGGAAAGGCGTTGTTCATGCCACTGCGCAAGGCCGTGACAGGGCGCGCGCGCGGTCCCGAAATGGCCGATGTGATGCGTTTGTTACAGGTTAAACCATCATTTCAAGGGTAAATTTGTGGCCCTTTTTGTGGCCCTTGTAGGGTTCACCATCGTGGGGTGCATCCCCTAACTGGTTAATAACGGATACAGTGACACCACCAGCAACAGCGCCATTGTGATGTTGAACGCCCGCAATCGCCCCGGCGCCTCTAACCAACGGCGCAGTTGCATACCGCCCCAGGCCCAAACGGTAACTGATGGGAGGTTGGTCATCGCAAAAACCACCGCAACCACCATTGCCCCGGCCCAGGCCACACCCCCGATACCATTTTCCGGGGCATAGTTTGTTTGTGCATAAATCGCCATATACCATGCCTTGGGGTTGACCCATTGAAATGCAGCGGCCTGTAAAAATGTAAAGGGGCGTGCGTCCGATGGGGCATCGGCCGGCGGGGCGGCATTGGCAATTTTCCACGCCAAATACAACAGATATACCGCAGACATGACCATCAACGATGGTCGCAACCATGGCACTATATCAAAAAGTTGTAACAGACCCAAACCAACCAGCGACACCATCACCGCGTGTCCGATTGAAATGCCCAACATGTGCGGCACGGTGCGACGCAACCCAAAATTCGCCCCTGACGCCAAAAGCATCAGATTGTTTGGCCCCGGTGTGATTGATGCCGCAAATGCGAATAAAACCAAAGCTGTGACAAGATCGGGGGTCATGGGGGATGTGGCGTTTACAAATTTGTTTTTAGGTCATTCGTAACTGTCTTAATGAACCAACAACAAGAAAATAAATGCCAATTCTTATTCCGCAATAAAAAAGCGGTGGCGCCTATGGGAGGAAAGGTCGCCACCGCCAGAGATCAGCACCTTAAAGGGAGGAGGAAAGGCGCCGAAATTTTTACCATACACACCCCAGTTAAACCCAAGGGTGGTTTCGGGGGGGTATATTTAGATTGATCCCCCATGGTCGTGTGATGGATTGGTTTTTCCAAATGTGGCGTCGAATGCGGCGGCTTTGATCGAGTCTGCGTTTAATCCCAGATCGGCCAATTCGCGCGCGGAAAGCCCTTGCAATTCATTTAATGTGCGGCGGTATTGGCGCCATGCGCGATACCCTTCGAAAAGGCCAAAAAATACCTCTGACATGCGCGTGCCAAAAGACACAGAAGATGTGCGACTGTCTGATGCATAAGCCATCATAGATGTCCTTTTATAAAGCTGAATTTTATAACCCAAAATTGTCTTAGGTTTTTGTGCAGCTTTGAACGTTGTTGATACATATATTAATAAATTGCTGCGTGCGCACAATGGCCCTCGCATCAATGCTGCTATGCGGCATTTGCATAGCGGTGGTAGGGGTGCATCCCCATCAGACATAATATATATGTTTAACCACCATAGAGGCCGAACTCACCATGACCCAAACCCGCGAAAGCATTCTTCACGCGCTGCGCCGGTTAACCCTGCCTGACGGCGGCGATGTGGTTAGCCACGATTTGGTGCGCGCCCTAACTGTGGCGGATGGAAAGGTCAGTTTTGTGTTAGAGGCACAAACCCCCAAGGCCGCACAAACCCTAGCACCGGTGCGGGTGGCGGCGGAACGCTTGGTACAAACCCTACCAGGTGTCGATCAGGTGACAGTTGTGTTAACGGCCCATGCGTCAAATACCCCCGCGCCCTCGCGCCGCGCCGCTGCCCCGTCGCCGCGCATGGTGGATGATCCGCCCACCCTAACAATCGGGGGCCACATGAAACCCCAGACCGCACCCATGACACCCCCAGGTGTGCGCCGGATCATCGGAATCGGGTCCGGAAAGGGGGGCGTTGGAAAATCGACGGTGGCATCAAATCTGGCTGTTGCGTTAACCCAACAAGGGCGGCGCGTGGGGCTTTTGGATGCGGATATTCATGGGCCAAGCCAACCGCGCATGATGGGGATAAATAAACGCCCATCATCGCCCGATGGGAAAACAATCATCCCTGTGCACAATCACGGCGTTACAATGATGTCGATCGGTTTTATGTTGCCCGAAGACAAAGCCGTGGTTTGGCGTGGCCCCATGTTGATGGGCGCATTACAGCAGATGATGACCCAGGTCGATTGGGGCGAATTGGATGTATTGTTGGTTGATCTACCGCCCGGAACCGGCGATGTTGCCATGACGTTGTGCCAAAAATCCGAAGTCACGGGCGCAATCATCGTATCAACACCGCAAGATGTTGCATTATTGGATGCGCGGCGCGCGATTGACATGTTCAACCTTTTGAAAACGCCCGTATTGGGTTTGATCGAAAACATGGCAACCTATTGCTGCCCCAAATGCGGGCATGAGGCCGCCATATTCGGCGAAGGCGGGGTGCAGGCCGAGGCGGAAAAATTAAACCTTCCCTTTTTGGGTGCCTTGCCGATTTCGTTAGAAACCCGTGTGGCGGGGGATGCGGGCACACCCATCGCCGCAGGGCAGGGGCCGATGGCCGAGGCTTATGCCGCGCTTGCTGCTCACTTCATAGCAAAGGGCATGGTATGACCCCCCAACATGCCTTATGCACATGCCATGGCCCATATTGACGATTCGCGCCTTTTCCGTCCGTGCCGCATTGCGGTTTTGACGGTGTCCGATACCCGCACATTAGATCACGATGATTCGGGTGATTTATTGGTTCAACGGGTGACCGATGCGGGGCATAGTTTAACCGCGCGCCATATCCTGCCCGATGATCGTGGTATGATTGCGGGCCACCTGCGCACTTGGGTTGCAGACCCAGGCATTGATGTGATCCTAACCACAGGGGGCACCGGATTAACCGGGCGCGATGTCACGGTTGAGGCGCACCGCGACGTATATGAAAAAGAAATCGAAGCCTTTGCCACCTTATTCACAATCGTATCAATGAAACATATCGGCACCTCGGTCGTGCAATCCCGCGCAACGGGGGGCGTGGCAGGCGGCACCTATTTGTTTGCGCTGCCCGGGTCACCAAATGCATGCAAGGATGCGTGGGACGAAATTCTTTCTTATCAACTCGACGCACGCCACCGGCCTTGCAATTTCGTGGAAATTTTGCCGCGCCTTAACGAACATTCATAATCTGAAAGCGTGGTTTTGGCATTCCACCACGTGAATGATGGGTTAGATTCGTCCGGATTTTTCGTTCACCCTTGACGCCGCGCGCCGAAAGACTGAAACGACGGATATGGGCACGGGTATTCTTTCCATAGATTTGGCTGCGCTGGCGGCGAATTGGCGCGCGTTGGATGCATTGTCGACGCGCGAAACGGGGGCTGTGGTCAAAGCCGATGGCTATGGCCTTGGCGCGGGGGTCGTGGCCAAAACCTTGGCCCAGGCCGGTGCGCGACGTTTTTTTGTGGCCATGACCGAAGAAGGCGCCGCAGTGCGCCAAGCGTTGGGGCAAGGGCCCGAGATTTACGTTTTATCCGGCCATATGGCGGGGGATACAGCCGCGCTGCGCGACCATCTGTTGATCCCGATGTTAAACGACGCGGCACAGGTTGCGCGCCATCGTGCGGCGCTGCCAGAGGCCCCATATGGCGTGCAGTTGGATACGGGCATGAATCGGTTAGGCATGGAAGCCGCCGAATGGTCTGGTTTACGGGCTGATTTAGAACTTGGCCCATTTACATTGATCCTTAGTCATTTGGCGTGTTCCGATGATCCCGATCATCCGCAAAATATTGATCAGCTAAAGGTTTTTGGCGATATGACCGCGGGCGTGCAGGTGCCCCGATCGTTTAGCGCGACGGGCGGCACGCTGTTGGGGCGGGCGTATCATTTCGATCTAACGCGCCCAGGCATCGGGGTTTATGGGGGCGATCCGTTTACCGCCGCGCAGCCCGTGGTGCGATTGTCATTGCCTGTTATTCAGGTTCGACACCTGTCGCGGGGTGAAACTGTGGGGTATGGGGCCACGTTCACGGCCACGCGCCCTACGAAAATCGCGGCTGTTGCGGGGGGGTATGCCGATGGACTGTTGCGTGCCATGGGGGGGATCGGCATACTTTACGCTGGCAACGTGCTGTGCCCCATTGCCGGGCGTGTGTCCATGGATTCGATCACGGTGGATGTCACCCATCTGCCTGAGGTGCCAGAGGCATTGGATATTTTAGGCCCGCATCAAACCATCAATGATCTGGCCCAGGCCGCGGGCACCATTTGCAACGAAATCCTAACGTCTTTTGGCGGGCGATATGCGCGCAGATATGTTGGCGGGGGGGTATGAACCTGTTCGTTTCCCCCATTGCGGCGATTGGTCGATCTACTTTGGGGCTGTTGACGGCGATTGGGCGCGTTACGTTGTTTATCGGTGTGGCCGTTCGCCATGCGGTGCGGCCCCCGTTTTACCCCCGTGAGATGATGCAGCAGGCGATGTTTATCGGCTGGTTGTCCCTGCCGGTTGTGGGGTTGACCGCGCTATTTACCGGCGGCGCACTGGCATTGCAAATATACGCAGGTGGGTCCCGATTTAATGCCGAGGCCGTGGTGCCGCAGATCGTTGCCATCGGCATCGTGCGCGAATTGGGCCCTGTTTTAGGGGGGTTGATGGTTGCCGGTCGCGTTGCCGCGGGCATCGCAGCCGAAATTGGCACCATGAAGGTGACCGAACAAATTGACGCATTGGTCACATTATCGACCGATCCGATGAAATACCTGACCGTGCCGCGATTGGTGGCGGCGACGTTGTGCCTGCCTGTTTTGGTGGCCGTGGGTGATGTGATCGGGGTGTTTGGTGGATACCTGGTGGGCACCTTACAGTTGGGGTTTACCCCGGCGGTGTATTTACAAAATACTATCGATTTTTTGGAGGCGTGGGATGTGACCTCGGGTCTTATAAAAGGTGCGGTTTTTGGGTTTATCGTGGCGTTGATGGGATGTTATCACGGCATGAATTCAGGGCGTGGTGCCCGTGGCGTTGGCCGCGCAACAACTGATGCGGTGGTATCGGCGTCGATTTTGATTTTGGCGGCGAATTATCTGCTGACCGGGGTATTTTTTACAGCATGATCGCGCTTCATGGGGTGCATAAGGCGTTTGGCCAAAAACAGGTTTTGCGCGGTGTCGATTTATCGGTGGCCAAGGGCGAAAGCCTGGTAGTGATTGGTGGGTCGGGCACAGGAAAATCTGTTTTATTAAAATGTATTTTGGGTTTGGAACGGTGTGATACCGGTCAAATCCGCGTTGCCGATGAAATTGTGACCCCCGTCGCGCGCCCTGCGTTTTTGGCGCGGTTTGGGATGCTGTTTCAGGGCGCTGCATTGTTTGATTCGTTGACTGTATGGCAAAATATTGCCTTTCGTCTGTTGCGCGGCCCAGGGGGGCATTTGCGGCACACGGCACGGGCGGTTGCAATGGATAAATTGCGCCGCGTTGGGTTAGATGCAGATGTGGCCGATCTTTACCCATCCGAATTATCGGGGGGGATGCAAAAACGTGTCGGGCTGGCCCGGGCCATTGCCACGGATCCCGACATCATTTTTTTCGACGAACCCACCACGGGGCTAGACCCCATTATGGCGGGTGTCATCAACACGTTGATTCGCGATATTGTCGTGGATTTGGGGGTTACAGCCATCACCATCACGCATGATATGGCATCGGTGCGTGCCATTGCCGATAAGGTGGCGATGCTGCATGGGGGGATTATCCGATGGCATGGTCCCACCGCCGATTTGGACAGAGCCCAAGATGCGCATGTGATACAGTTTATCACAGGCGCGGCCGATGGCCCCATTAAGGCCGTGCGATAAAATGCCTGCGTCCGACATTCTAAATGTTGTCGAAGGTCTTGCGACATTTGTGTGGATTTATGCGGCCCTTGTCTTTGCCGCGTGGGGCGTGCGTGTTGCGCGCCTGGACCGGGGCGATCATATTCCGCACATGGTTGATCTGTTGGGCCGTTTGGTGCCAACGATGATTGTGTTGGTGGGTGTGGTTATGATCGGGGCATTTGTTGGATTGCCTTCGGTTGTGGTGGTCATTTCGGTGTTGTTTCCGGCGGGATTGGCCATTGGTGCGCATGGGGCCCTATATGATTTGCAGGGCCAGGAGGGCGATGTAAACATGCGTGGCATGGCCCTGCGCCTTGGCCTGACCGCCGGTTTAGGGACTTTGGTGATCTATGTTCGGCAGATTGCCTAAAGGGCCGATGGCCCGTGCGTTATTTATCGGCAACTTGGCGTTGCTGGTGTTATTTCCACTTGCCTGGACGGCCCCTTTGATACGGGCGGGCATTTTGCCGGTGCTTCATTTAGATGAAGTTTCGATAATCTCTGGATTAGGTGCATTGTGGTCAGGGGGCGAATGGATGCTGGCAATTTTGGTGGGTTTTTTCGCCCTGATCGTGCCTTTGATAAAGATCGGGGTTTTGGTTTGGGTGCATTTAGGGGGCACTTCGGCGCGGGCGCTGATTTGGGTGCAAACCTTGGGCAAACTGGCCATGGCTGATGTATTTTTGATTGCGGTTTACATCATCGTGGCCAAAGGTTTGGCGATTGGCCGTGTTGAAACCGCATGGGGCCTTTGGTTTTTTACGTTTTGTGTTTTAGCTTCTTTAGCTATTGGGATGGTCACGGCACGCCTGTCGTCGACCCTGGCGGTGGCGCGCGCAGCGGGGTAACGGGCAGCCATGGCAAAACCCACCACCAGGTTCGTATGTTCGGTTTGCGGGACAATCACCCAAAAATGGGCCGGGCGGTGCGAAGGATGCGGCGAATGGAACACGATTGTCGAAGACATCCCCCTGTCAACCGGGCCGGGTAGGGCACTAGGCCCGCGTAAAGGAAGGCAATTATCCCTAACCGATTTACAGGCCGATGAAACGCCGCCACCGCGCCACCGGTCCACGATGATGGAATTTGATCGTGTTTTAGGTGGTGGGTTGGTGCCAGCCTCGGCCACGTTGGTTGGGGGGGACCCTGGGATTGGGAAATCAACGTTGTTGTTACAGGCGGCCGCCAGCTTTGCACAAACCGGGCTAAAGGTCATTTATATTTCGGGGGAAGAGGCCACCGCACAAGTGCGCCTGCGTGCGCAGCGATTAGGGGTGGGCGATCATGCGGTGTTGTTGGCCGCCGAAACCAACCTGCGCGATATTTTAACCACCCTTGATGTTGAAGCCCCCGATTTGGTTATCGTTGATTCGGTGCAAACCATGTGGCTTGACACAGTTGAGTCCGCCCCGGGGTCTGTTGCACAAGTGCGTGCAGCGGCCCATGAATTAACAACGTTTGCCAAACGGCGCGGCGTCGCGGTGATTTTGGTGGGCCATGTCACCAAAGACGGGCAAATCGCCGGCCCCCGCGTCGTGGAACACATGGTTGACACAGTGATTTATTTCGAAGGCGAACGCGGCCATCAATTTCGCATTCTGCGTACGGTCAAAAACCGTTTTGGTCCTGCTGATGAAATCGGCGTTTTTGAAATGACGGGCCATGGCTTGGCCGAGGTGTCAAATCCATCAGCCATGTTTTTATCCGATCGGGACAAACCCGCGCCCGGATCAGCCGTTTTTGCAGGGATCGAGGGCACACGCCCCGTTTTGGTGGAAATTCAGGCGCTTGTCGCGCCATCGTCATTAAGCCAACCACGCCGCGCGGTGGTCGGGTGGGATGGGGGCCGGTTGTCGATGATCCTGGCGGTTTTAGACGCGCGCGCAGGCGTAGGGTTTCAGGGGCTGGATGTTTACCTTAACATCGCGGGCGGTATGCGCATTGGCGAACCGGCGGCCGATCTGGCCGTGGCGGCCGCACTGCTATCCGCGCGGGAAGACACCGCTTTGCCGGAAAAAACTGTGATTTTTGGGGAACTTTCCCTTTCTGGTGCACTGCGACCGGTGCCTCAGGTCGAAAATCGGTTGAAAGAAGCGCGGAAACTTGGTTTTTCCTCTGTAATCTTGTCAGCACGATGTAAAATCGTTGATGACAGCGGGCTTCGCATCCGCGCGATGCAGGATGTGGCCCAAGTTGTGGGTGATATTTTGGGTGCAAGCTAGGGGTTTGGCATGGCCGCATTTTTCGTGCAGAAAGAAAAAGGTTGGCTAGCCATATAGCATATAAATGGTCCATAGAAAGAAACAGATGAAAAAACTAAGGACGCGCAGATTATGAACGGTTTTACGGTCATCGACGGTGTGGTGGCAGGCGTTATTATCGTGTCTGCCATATTGGCCTATGCGCGCGGGTTTGTGCGCGAAACGTTGGCCATTGGCGGCTGGATTATTGCCGCGGTGTTGGCGTTTTTCTTTGCGCCGAATGTTATGCCCTTAATCACGGAAATTCCGTATGTCGGCGACTTTATCGAAGGCAGTTGTGAATTGGGGATCATGGTATCGTTTGCGGCAATTTTTGCCCTATCCCTGGTGGTGATTTCCCTGTTCACGCCGATTTTGGCGGCGGCGGTGCAAAATTCACCCTTGGGGGGTTTTGACGCCGGTCTTGGGTTTTTGTTTGGCGCCGCGCGGGGTGTTTTGTTGGTGGTGGTGGCGTTGATTGCCTATGGTCTGATTGCAGGCGGCGATCAAATTGACATTGTAGTCAACAGCAGATCGGCCCAGGTGTTTGCACAGCTGCAAAGCACGATCGAATCCCTGATCCCGTCGGATGCGAGCTGGCTTTTGACGCGATATGCAGATTTGACCAGCGTTTGTAACCCGCAGTAGGTGGTATCGGGAACATACTCAGGCATCACACCTATTGACGTGCAGCGCCGCGCGGTTGAATGTATTCGTAACATCGCAATCCCTATTCCACGGTTAAAGGAAGGTTATGCCATGCGTGCCGTCGTTATTTCCATTGTTCTAAGTCTAACTGCAATCGGCGCACGGGCCGATACGGCGCTTATTGTTATGAATTCGCGTTATGATAGCGCCCAAAACCTGCGCCTTGTTCAGGAATTTGAGGCACTGGAACCGCGCCTAACGTCGATGGGATTTGATGTTATCACGATTACCGATGGCACAACCGCGGATATGCGCACCGGCGTCGAGACGTTGTTAGAGGCCAATGAAACCGATCGCGTGTTGATTGCTGTGGCGGGCCATGTGGCACACGCAGGCGGGCGGTCGTGGATTTTGGGGGGTGAGGCAGATACCCCTAACCTGGCCACAGTGGATGCCCAAGGTATAGCGGTTGACGTTTTGATGATGCTGGCTGGTCGCGCCCCCGGCCGCGCGGTTGTGTTACTTGGCACAGAGCAGCGGCGCATCGCATTGGGCGATGGCCTATCCGGCGGGCTTGGCCGTTTTGAGGCGCCGCAAGGTGTGACGGTGTTGTCCGGTGCGCCGGATGATTTAATGGATATGGTGGCCGACACCATTTTACGCCCTGGGGCCAACCTGGCCGAGGCTGTGGCGCGCACACCCGCCATTGAGGCCCGTGGGTTTTTATCGCCCACAATCGCGTTTATTGATCCGTCGGCCAATGATACCGAACAAAATGCCGAAGAAATCGCTCTGTGGGCCGCCGCGCAAGATGTGAATACCGAGGCCGCCTATCGCGCGTATCTACGCGATTACCCCAACGGCACCTTCGCCGCAGAGGCGCAAAGCCGTTTGGACGCGCTGAATAATAACCCCGAGGCACGGGCCGCCGCAGCCGAAGATGCCCTATCGCTCACCCGTGCCGAACGGCAGCAAATCCAACGTGAGCTTAGCCTTCTTGGGCATGATACGCGTGGTATTGACGGCATTTTTGGGCCGGGCACGCGCGGTGCGATCCGCGCCTGGCAAACCGCCAATGGATATGCACCGACGGGGTATATTTCTGCCGAACATCTCCCCCCGCTTGAGGATCAGGCCGCGCGCCGCGCCGCAGAGTTGGAAGAACAGGCGCGCCTGCGCCAAGAGGAAATCAACCGTTCCGATCGCGCATATTGGCAAGCCTTGGGCCAAGGCCAAAGCGAGGACGCCCTGCGCAATTATCTGGGCCGTTATCCCAATGGTTTATATGCCGAAATTGCCACGGAAAGGTTGGGCGTGATCGAATCCGAAAGACGCGCCCAAGCCGAGGCACAGGAACGCGTCGATTGGGATGCCGCCGAGGCCAACGACACAATAGACTCCTATGAAACATACCTTGGGCTTTACCCCGATGGATTGTTCCGTGACACGGCGCAAAACCGCATTGCTGCGCTACAAGCCCCGCAACAGCCCAGCATTGACCCCGAAGCGCGCGCGCAAGCAGAGGCGCAAGAGGCGTCGCTGAACCTGCAACCGGTTATGCGCATTATGGTGGAACGACGGCTTGCCGGGTTGGGCCTAGAACCTGGCGCGCCCGACGGGCAATTTGACGATCAAACCCGTTTGGCCATCGGGCAATATCAAACGGCACGGGGCATTCCCCCAACCGGATATTTGGATCAAACGACAGCCACGTTATTGTTGGCCGAGGCGATTGGCGGCACGATTTTGCAATGAAGCGTGTTCTATTGCGTGGGGCGGGCATTGCGATCATGGTGTCCGCCTTTGCCCCTGCATCCGCGGTTTTGGCCCAAAACGCCCAAGAATTGGCGGTGGCACGTGCCGTATTAACGATCTTACAACCCCAATCTTTTGCGGAAAACCGCGAATACTGCGGATATATCGGGCGCTTATCCGATGGGCGCTATATGGCAACCCACCCCACCCGAGGGTGGCGGTATTCGTGCCGTAGTCGCGGCGATGAAAGCCAGTTTGCGGAAATCACGGCCTCTTTCCACACACACGCGGCCTTTGATCCCCGCGCCGATAGCGAAGTTCCATCAAGTGACGATGTGCTGGGGGATATGGAGGAAGGCGTGAATGGATATGTCGCCACACCAGGCGGGCGGCTTTGGTATGTTGATGGCACCCGGGGTATCGTAACGCAACTGTGCGGTTTGGGTTGTGTGGGGCAAGACCCCGATTTTATCCCACGCGACGCGGGCCCCATCGCCGAACGTTATACGTTATCGGATTTACGTGCACGGGAAAACAGATAACACACGAAATATCGCGCGCCACGCGGTGATGATTAGGCAGGGATATTTCCCGACTTAATTTCGATCTAACCGTGTATAGGGCCTGAACTTACCCCTGGCGTGCCTTAAACCGGCGTTGCGTTTTGTTGATAACATAGACCCGGCCCTTGCGCCGCACCACACGACATTCACGGTGGCGCTGCTTGAGCGAGCGGAGCGAGTTTTTGACCTTCATTGGTCTATCCTTCGTCGTCGTAGCGTGATGTCACGCCTACAGTTTAGTTTGGGCTACAATAGCCTGTTGCGTGTGAAATTAAAACCAATCTCACGGCAGACAATCGCCGTGCGTAACGTGTTTGGCAAAAATATGCCAGCTCTTTATAGTGATTCGCATTTAATTTTCCATAACATGCTGGCATGTGTTTGCACACGTCAGAACCGCAAATACCAATGCGCCGTGGGGGTGTTATTTATTTGGTGCGTCCATGGGCAATACGTTTTGATGGGTTGACGAACGCCATTAAAAACGTATGAAACAACCTTTAACGAATTTCTGAACACTGTAATCGACGGTAATTTACCCGGTGTTTACAATAACGGGGGTCTTCATGGCGAAGCCAACAACCATCAAAATACGCCTTAATTCCTCGGCCGGGACAGGGCATTTTTATGTGACCAAGAAAAACGCCCGCACAATGACGGAAAAAATGGTGGTGCGGAAATACGACCCCGTGGCCCGCAAACACGTAGAATACAAAGAAGGTAAAATTAAATAAGTCTTTGGGTTTTATAAAATTACCCGCCCCTGTGGTAACACAAGGGCGGGTTTTACAATGCTATACGCCACACCTTGCGCGCTTTAGACAACCGTGATGTCTGGGTCGACAAACACCCTTGAATCCAGCCCAAGGTATTCTGCGCGCCCGCTACCATCGGTGATCCCCGTTGCGGCAAATCCAGTTCCGGTGAGCTGCACGGTATCCCCAACATCCCCATCGATTGCCAATCTATACAAATCGGGCCCTGTGGCGCCAAAGCCGAAGTTTGCAACCGATAGGGTATCTGTTGTTCCATTTGTGATGTTTAAGATGTCGGCCACTGTGTCCGGCGTGGCCGAGGGTAGATTTGCCGTAAAGCTGGACCCCGCAACCGCATTTGCAAAGGCAACACCATCAATGGTTCCGTTAAAACCGTCATCAACTAGGGTCAAGATAGTTGTGCCACTGCCTGTGTCTGTGACAAACGGAGCGTTAATATTATCCACCCC
>CALFSY010000100.1 GCA_937916365.1 uncultured Jannaschia sp.
CCGCCAACGGATCAAAGATCACATAGTCCAAGCCCAATTCCAATGCCTCTTGTTCCGGGGGTGGGGATAAAAAAGAGGGTAAAGAGGTCATACTATCGACTTTCCTGTCTTACATATCATCTAAGCGTGTGAGATATTCCTCTTGCGCTGCGGCATAATCATTTTCGCTAACCCCCAGTCCGCGAAACGCGCCAGGAACTTGCCAGTTGGCTGCCGCGTGAATTTTGTAACCATTGGCCTCAACCCGCGCGGGTTTTAGGGCGCGGGCCAATTCACCATAGTGGGGGATTTTCACGCCTGCCTCGCGGTCGCCCATTTGTGGTGATGGGCCAGCCTGCACGATCATCCCATCGGGATAATCCCAAAACGCAAAGCCATCCAATTCTAGTTGATTCAAAACCACCGTGCGCCCGCCACATCGATCAAGCAAATCTTCGTGCACCGCAGTCAGCCAGTTGACCGTATACATCCCAAATCGCCCCCCCATCCAGACTGCAAGCGACCGCCCATGCATCAGACCAGGGTGTTTTTTGAGAAAGGGGTAAAACTCTTCCGCCCCTTGTTGCAACCAGATCGGATCAAGGGAGGTGGACAGATGTAACCCCGAGGCCGCGTGAAACGGGCACAGATGCCGGCATAGATCGACAAACAGGGTTTGCACAAACCCGGGGTCATCACGCGCCTCTAACCACGGCAATGGAAAGGTCAGTTGGAAATTACCAACTAAATTTGCTTCGGCAAAATGCGGCTGCGCCGTGTCGCTGTTGTAAAAATACTCTAGGTGATGGGTGGGGGCATCGCGCCCGTCCTCTGCACTGTTCCACAATAGATAAGCAAAGGCGCCTGGCCGTCTTTTTTGGCGATATTTTTCCAAAATCTCCCCGGGTGGTGTTGGGGGGTGCTTTTGCACGGCATAAGATTTTTCGCCGCCATCAGGTTTCCAGAACAGATAGTGATCCACTGGGATCAAGGCGCGAATATGCGCCTCGGCGGCCGCCATGCGTTCTTCCACGACATAATTTTGTTCAGGGCGCAGAAAAAACATCATGGAATACGCCATGTGCCCGATAACCCCCGTGGAACTTTTACCTCGCGTATGGGGAAACTCGATCGCGTCTAAAATATTGAAAAAACTAAGCTCGGTCATGTTCCCTCCTTATCATCGTGTGTTGTGCACTCTTAAATCCTTAAAACCCCGCGGCGGGCCGCGCGAACAGGGTGGTCCAACGTTGCGAGGCCAGGGCGGCAGCGGCGGATAAACGTTGCGCGCTCCACCCTGCGGCGGCAAAGGCGCGGGCAAAAGCCGCCGCACTGCCCGTGCCTGCGGCAATTTCGCCTGCGGGGCCGTCAAATGGCACCAGGGCCAATGCCACTGCCCCCAAAGCGGCCACTGTGCCCAACGCGCCCCAACCGATCCGTGCTAATCTGGATCGTTCGTTTTCGCGCACGCTTTGCGCCGCGGTGACCAGTTGCGTCATTCTTTGGGTTTCGTCATCATTATTGCAATCGCAGGCATCCACGTCCAGCAACAAAGGCGCTATACCACCGATAAGTTCATATGCCGTTTGCTGTTCGTCGGGAAAACAATCCCCCGGAAACTTCATTTCCACCACGCGCGAAATGTTATCTTGCGTGGGCGGGCGGTTTGGGTCACGCACGATCACCTCATCGGGGCGGCGAATGTCACCAACCCCAGGTTCAAAGGGTGACCCATCACCCGTTTGCCCCACCCGATTGGCCATGTGACGGTTCCCACCAGGGGTGTTGGGGATGCGTGTGGTGGTCAGGCCACCGCCAATACCCAGCACACGAAGCCCCCGTTCCATCAACGGGGTGGGTGGAACAGTGCGCATATTGAAACTGACCTCGGGTTTGAAGCGGCTATCCTGGCCCATAAACCCCTCTGCCGCGCTTAAGGTTTGGCTGGCACAGGTTTGATACCCGTTGCGGCCCGAGGCGCTGAGCACGGGATTGCGGCTGCAACAGCACAAAACCGAACAGAGGATTTTTTTATCGGCGTTCTCTAAGGCTTGGTTGCGGGCCTCGCCCGTTGCCCCGCGGCAAATAGTGGCGAGATTATCGTCCAAATCAGCCAGATCGCAGAATTTGCCCGCATCGGTCAGTTGCTGATACGCCGCCACCCCGGGGGCAAGCGCGGTTTCGCAAGCGCCAGTCATGGTGTAACGTTCATTTTTATAACTTCGTCGGTCATACAGCAATCTCTTTTGCGTGGATTTTCGCCATTTTTTGGGGAAGATAGGTCCAATACTGGATATTAGTTTGGTTTATAAATCGTTCCATTATATCGGTATCTGTTTCGGTGCAGCTTTCCGCAAAGTCAAAAAAAGATTTTATTTTATACATACTCCCCCCCGCTATCAAACACGCGCTCACATAAAGCGCGATATCTTTTTTCGATGAAAATCCTATCTGAATTGCTTCTTTTAGATACGCGTGGGCTTTGTCTTGATCGCCTTGCGCAGTTAATAAACCTGATTTTCGTAAGATGTCATAAGTAAACTCTGGGTGTTCTAAATGCCAAATGCGCGCATGATGCTGTAGTTGTTTTTTAGAGAAGACGGGATATTTTGTGTGCCGTTTTGGAGAGGGAGGGTTT
>CALFSY010000101.1 GCA_937916365.1 uncultured Jannaschia sp.
GAACGCGCCTATCAGCATGATGCAGGGTTTCGAGACGCGCTCAACACCGATATGGCCCGCTTTGCCCAGCGTAAATCCGGTGTGAGCCTTGCACATCTCGACCGGCAAAGCCGCGCGACCAGCTTCAATTATTTAATCGAAGAATTGGCGGTCTATTCGGTGATTTTCAAAGATTATCCGGCCACTGTGGTGTATCCGGGCCGCCCCTTGGCCTGCTTTGCCTATGTGCGCCAAACCAAGCCGAATACACTACCTGCTCCGATCCAAAATACCCATCATATCCGCCTTGCGCTCCACGGTCTTACCCCACCACAACAAAATGCCGCTTGAGATGGGAAAAAACACCCGCGCAGCGCAACACGGGGCGCGCGTGCGCGCAGGTGGGGCAGGGCGGTGCGTTGAGTTTTGATGTTGTCGGGTTGTGGGATGATGTCTGCGGTGAGAACGACGTCCTACCACCACCAGTAGTAGTCATAGGGATCGGGTTCATACTCTTTGGCAAAGACGAACGTATCGGCTGTTAGGTCTGCGGCCTCAACCCCGTTCAGCACGATTTTACCCCCTTCGCCATAAATCACCTCGGCCCCACTTTGGCCCTGGGCGATGGCTAGGTCATTAAAGGCAAACGTGCCCGCATTGATGCGAATTGTATCGGTGCCAACATCAAAGTCCCACACAGTATCAATCCCATGTTCGCTTTGGCCGTCATGATCCCACCAGGCGCCCTCAGACCCAAACACAAAGGTATCTGCCCCTGTGCCGCCGATCATCATATCATTGCCACGATTGCCATTCAGTGTATCGTTGCCGCCGCCTCCCTCAAGGTGGTCGTCCTCTTCGCCGCCGGACAAGGTGTCGTTGCCCGCACCGCCATAGAGGCGGTCAAATCCATTCCCGCCCAGAAGGGTATCATTGCCCTCGTCACCATTCAGCACATCATTACCATGATCGCCCCTTAGATGGTCGTTGCCCGCCCCGCCGTCCAGCGCGTCGCCCTCATTATGGCCCTCTAGGCGGTCATCGCCCGCGCCACCACTTAACCGATCAGCCCCTTGGCCGCCCTTAAGCGTATCCTTGCCGTAACCCCCACGCAGAATGTCGCGCCCCTCGTCACCATCCAGCGTATCATCGCCCCGACCACCTTCTAAAATATCGGCCCCGGTGCCGCCCTCTAACCTGTCGTTGCCGTTATCTCCATACAAGAGGTCCGCCCCGCCGTCGCCCTTGATCACATCATTGTCGTGCCCTCCATACAAGAGGTCGGCCCCCGATCCGCCCTGAAGGTGATCGTTCTGATGGCCCCCTCCCAGGGTATCCGCCCCGCCGTTGCCATAAAGGCGATCTGCGCCGTAGTGGCCATCAAGCTCATCAGCGCCCGATCCCCCCTGCGCGCGGTCATCAAACGCCCCCAAATGCAGGTCGTCTTGCCCCGCGCCGCTGCGCACGTCGTCTTTGCTGTAACCATGATATGTGCGATCATCGCCAGCGCCGGTGGCGGTGACCGAGGCCATGGTACGCGACCCCGATAGGAAAATCGTATCCCCCGTGGCCTCACCATACCGCCCATCCATGACGGAACTATTGAGCGAGGTCATCACAAACGTATCGCTATGATCACCGCCACCGGCATATTGGGTCAGGGTGATACTACGATCCGAAAAGGTCACCCGTTCCACATCCTGCGCGTGAATCACCCCATCGCCCGTGCGTGAAACCAAACGATATTCGTTCAATCCTTTGCCCGGCTGCACACCCCCCATATATTGGATCGTATACTGCCATGAATATACCACCCCGGACAGGCGCAGCGTATCATACCCCGCACCCCCCATCACCACATGATGGCCATCGTGGGGGTCATTGATCGTTACCGTATCGTTACCGTCGCCCGCCCGCACCTCGGCGGCGGTGGCCGGAACATGCTGCCACCAATAATACGACGTCCGCCCCACAGTGATGTTATCATGCCCCGCACCGCCCAGCACAATGTCATCGCCACCGCCGGTGGCAATCGTATCATTGCCCGCACCGCCGTCCAATACATCATCGCCTGTGCCGCCGGTCAGCCGATCATACCCGTCGCCACCCACCAGCACGTTATCGCCCCCCGCCGAGGCCGTCAGCGTATCGTTGCCCGCGCCACCGTCAAGCACGTCATCCCCCGTGCCGCCCGTCAACCGGTCGTTGCCATCGCCGCCGTTCAACACATTGTCGCCGTGCGTATCGCTAAGCGTGTCGTGCCCCGCTTCGCCCAGCAGGATGTCATCGCCATACCCCCCGATCAGCGTGTCGTTGCCCGCACCCGCCACCAACACATCGTCGCCGTAAAACCCATCCAACCGGTCCGCGCCCTCGCCCCCAGACAGCAGATCACCCGAAAACGCGCCCTTAAGCCGGTCATTGCCACCCCGCCCATGCAGGATCAGCGCCATATCGCCTTCCCACCCGCTGGCCGCAGCGGTGCCTATCAACACATCGTTCGCATCGGTGCCATACACGACCTCAACCCAGTTGTGGCGTCTCATATCACTCCACACCACGCCGCGGGTGCCTTCGGCCACGGCAATGTCATAGCCTAGGCCGCCACGAACAGATATATCATCGCCGTCAAACACCAAAAAATCGTTGCCATAGCCGCCATAAATATGGTCCGCCCCCGCGCCCCCCGAAAT
>CALFSY010000102.1 GCA_937916365.1 uncultured Jannaschia sp.
ACCTTTATGTCAAAAGGTTGATTTTGTTCAATAAACCGGAAAACAGGGTCGCCCACCATTAATTTTTGAATTCAGTTTTTGGGTCTGGCACCAATTATTTCTGATAATATGATGAAATTTGGCCAGGTATTAGATACGAATGGGATAATCTTTTGCCAGTTTGTCAAACGCCATAAGCGTGGTAATTATATCCGGCATTTGATTCAACGGGATCATATTGGGCCCATCCGATGGGGCGTTGTCGGGATCTGGATGGGTTTCAATAAACACGCCTGCGATTCCAAGTGACACCGCTGCTCGCGCCAATACGGGGGCGTAGGCGCGTTGCCCCCCTGATGATGCCCCCCGCCCGCCGGGGGTTTGCACGGCATGGGTGGCGTCCATAATAATAGGATAGCCGGTTTTCGCCATTTCCGGCAGCGCTCGCATATCCACGACAAGCGTATTATACCCAAAACTTACCCCACGTTCGGTCAGCAAGATGTTCGTGTTGTTTGTTGATTCCACCTTGGCGGCGACATTTGGCATGTCCCACGGGGCCAAGAATTGCCCCTTTTTAATGTTGACCACGGCCCCGGTTTGGCCGGCGGCCGCCAATAGATCGGTTTGGCGGCTTAGGAACGCAGGAATTTGCAGAATATCGCAAACCTCGGCCACTGGGGCGCATTGGTCGGGTGTATGCACATCCGTTAAAACCGGGCATCCGATTTGCGCCTTAACGGCCGCCAATACCTCAAGCCCCAAATCGATGCCCATACCCCGTTGGCCATGAATACTGGTGCGATTTGCCTTGTCAAAACTGGCTTTGAACACATATCCGGTTTGCGCGGCGGCGCAAGTTTGGGCCATTGCCTCTGCGATCTGGAGCGCGTGGTCACGGCTTTCTAATTGGCATGGGCCTGCTATTACAGTAAGCGGCTGGTCATTTCCGAAAACGACGCCCCCGATTTTGATCGTTTTCATGGCAGTTTCCATTTTAGGTTCGATATTTGCCCCGTATTTTAATCTAATCAAAAGGCCGCGTCGATAAAGCACGCGGTGCGTTCGGCCACTTGGGCCGGGCTGGCGTCACGGTGAAAAAATTCAACGAACCCATGCTGTGGTAAGACAAGATAGGTAAAACCGGTATGATCTACCAAATAATAGGGATCGTCTCCATGTTGGTTTACGCGATAATACACGCCATATGCGTCTGTAATGGCGTCAATTTGATCTTGTGTGCCGGTTAGGCCCATCAGCTGTGGATGAATGTTATCGGTAAAGGCCGCCAACACCGCTGGCGTGTCGCGTGCGGGATCGACCGAAACAAAAACTGGCCTAGTGTTACGCCCCTGTGATGTTAGAATATCCACAGCCTCGGCATTGCGCACTGTATCTAATGGGCAAATGTCGGGGCAGAACGTGTATCCGAAATAAAGCAAGGCTGGTTCGGTAATAACATCGGCGTCGGTGACTGTTTGCCCGGCCTCATTTATCAAAGTGAAGGGGCCGCCAAGGCTGCCTGATCCGCCTGCCACGTGCGTGGCGCGGCACTGTGCGAACAGATCGGGGTTGGCGGCCTGCCGCGCCTGACCCACCAAAATAGCGATTACAACGGCGATTATGCCAACACCGATCAAGGCAGTCAGAACAAGGGCAAAAAATCTGGGCATCGCTGTTTGGTCCGTGGATTGAAAGAGTGTCGATATTGATTACCAAAGCGGGGCCGCTTATCAATTCACGATCCAATAGATGTGACAGAAAGCCCCGCCATGGCCGTTTCAGACCCCGCGTTTGACCTAACAGGTCAGGATTTTCGCCGCGATTGGGTGCGGTTGCGCACGCTTTTGATTTTGCGGTGGCTTGCGATAATTGGCCAAACATTCACCGTGATGATCGCCCATTTTTATCTGGGGCTTCAAATCGAATTGGGGCTTTGTTTTTTGGCCATTGGCGCGTCGGTGTTGCTAAATGTAATAGCCATGGCAATGTTTCCACAAAATCAGCACCTTGGCGATCGGGATGCAATGTTGATGTTGATGTTTGATGTCGCGCAACTTGGCTTTTTGCTGTTTTTGACCGGGGGATTGAACAATCCGTTTGCATTGTTGATTTTGGCCCCTGTCACCATTTCGGCGGCGGCGCTTAGTTTGCAATCAACCTTGATTTTAGATGCCTTTGCTGTGGTCATGGTGACGGGGCTTGCATTTTTTCATGCCCCATTGGTGTCAACGACGGGTGAGGTGTTGGCATTGCCTGATCTGTTTGTGGTGGGATTTTGGATTTCGATTTCTATCGGTATTTTTTTTCTGTCAGCCTATGCGCACCGGATTACATCCGAAACCCATTGGATGAGCCAAGCGTTACTTGCCACACAAATGGCGCTGTCGCGCGAACAGAAATTGACCGATCTGGGCGGGGTTGTGGCCGCTGCTGCCCATGAATTGGGCACCCCATTGGCCACGATCAAATTAGTTTCTACCGAATTGGCCGAAGATTTGCGTGATCATCCCGATTATGCCCAGGATTTGCAGCTACTGCGCGATCAGGCAGATCGTTGCCGCGATATTTTGCGGTCGATGGGGCGAATAGGAAAAAACGATCTACACGTGCGTTCCGCCCCGTTTCAGGCCATCGTGCGCGAAGCCGCCGAACCCCATGAAACGCGAGGTATCGCAATGAAATATGATTTTTCAGGCGAACATAAAACCTTAGACGAACAACCCATCATGTGGCGTAAACCGGAAATCATCTATGGTTTGCGTAATCTAATACAAAATGCGGTTGATTTTGCCCATGAAACAATTTGGATCGAAGGCCGGTGGACCAAGCACGAAATTAGATTACGGATCACCGACGATGGGGTAGGGTATCCACCCGACCTATTGGGGCGTTTGGGTGACCCGTTTTTGCGGCATCGGTCATGGGATACTGACATTGTTCGCCCGGGATACGAAGGTATGGGTTTGGGTCTGTTTATTGCAAAAACATTGTTAGCACGGTCTGGCGCAAAAATAAGATTCTGGAACGCCCCCCAACCATTTTTCATAGGCAAAGATAGAATCGAAAAAGGCGGCGCGGTTGTCGAGGTGATTTGGCCCTATGCCCGGGTGGGTCTTTTGGACGAAGAAATGGCCGCACCGCTGAGTGAAAATCAACCTATAGAAGCCTGACGCGCCCGTCTGCGCGGGTATGAAGACATGGGGCAAAAATATGGCTTTGGATATTCATCACATTATCCTAGGCGTTGTTAACCATAATCAAATGTCCTAAGGCCACGATCACGCGGGTGGTGATAGGGGTATATTCGGCATGATAGATCTTGGATATTGGGGCATTTTTTTATTTATTTTTGGTTGCCTTATCACGGTGGCTTGTGCCTTTGTCTTTAGGGGTAGGTTCAAATCGGTCTCTGCATTGCCGCGAAATCTGGTTTTTATGGACGCTTCGCGCATTTACGAATTCCATGATGGACATCTGGTTTCTGCATTGGATCCTTTCGATGCCTTTTTAGGCGTTGATACCACCCCTGCACACGCCTTTGCGGTTCTTAGTTATACCCTGGCCACATTGCATCCCGATCTAAAATCATCCTTAAACCGTCTAAAATCGCGGGGAGAGTCATTTTTGTTGACTGGCCGATTAGGTGCGGATGCGTTGGATATTGCAGGGCGTAAAGACGCCGAAAGTGGCCGATTGATTATAACAATGGCACCGGCCATTATAGGACATAATCGGGAATTTGTGGATCGCGCGGCATTAGCGGCGCTCAAGCGCGAAGTTACAACATCGCGCAGTATGCTGGACTCAATTCCTATACCGATGTGGTGCACGGATACAAAAGGGCGACTAACATGGGCCAATGCGCCATATTTTGATCTTGTCGAAGCCGTTATAGGAAAGGCCCAAACGTTATCGTGGCCTTTGCCGCAAGTGTTTGAAATTGATACACATGATGGGATTGAGGAGCATGCACAAAGAGTTCGTGTGCAGCTTTCAAATACAAACGATGGTGTTTGGTATGATGTTACAGCGAAAAAACATGATGACGATACAACATTATGGGCCGCTGTGGGAATTGATCGTCTGATTGTGGCGGAAAAAGCGTTGGAAAATTTCGTTCAAACGCTTTCGGTAACTTTTGCACATTTGCCCATCGGATTGGCGGTTTTTGACCGGCGGCGTATTTTAATACATTTTAATCCCGCACTTGTGACGCATTCGACGTTAGAAACGCGGTTTTTGGCAAATCGTCCCAGTCTGACGGCGTTTTTGGATGCCTTGCGCGCACAGCAACGTATGCCTGAACCAAAAGATTACCGTGCATGGCGCGATGAAATCGCACGCCTGGAACGTGGTGCGGAAGAAGGCAGCTATCATGAACTTTGGACATTGCCCTCTGGCCAATGTTTTCGCGTCACCGGGCGGCCCCATCCCGATGGCGCCGTGGCCTTTATGTTCGAAGATATTTCCGCCGAGGTATCGCTTACCCGGCAATTTCGTGCCGATCTTAATATGTTTCAGGCTGTGTTGGATGATACGCCCGAGGCGGTTGGTGTTTTCGCATCTGACGGTCGCTTGGCGATCTGCAATAGCGGGTATGTTGCGTTATGGGGCGATGATTGTGGGGATGATATGACACGACCATCAATGTCAGAGGTAATAAAATCATGGCATTCCAAAGCGCCCCAGACGCCCTTGTGGTCTGATATAAAACAATTTTTTGGGCAAACAGGGCAAAGAAAATCATGGCAATCTGCGGTCGCACTTTTAGACGGTCGTGTTTTGCGGTGTCAGGTTTCGCCGTTGCCGGGTAGTGCGACCATGGTTCGTTTTATAATACTGGATACACCCCAAGATCGGCCCATTCCAGAACAGAAATGAAACGTCAACGCACCGGTTTATAAGACATGGATTTGCATTGTGCGTGGGGAAGGCACCACAAACCGTGCCCATTTATCTTGTATTCTTACTAAACCTCATCAGATTGTGTGCCAGGTTTAGATTTTGCCAATTCCACATTACGATGATGGGGATGTTGTGGCGGCCTCATTGTTTCGATCAGTGCGCATAAAAAGACGGTTGGAAAAATAGGCTTTTCCCATCACATAAATACCGATGAACAAGACTGTGAAAACGCACAATGCACCAAAGGCCAGCCCCGGTTTATCCCAAAACACGACCCCGGATATGATCGGAACCGCATAAAACGGCATCAATGTCAAAGAGGCCAGCGAATTGATCGCCGTTTTTCCCACCCGATCCCGCAGCACGATGTTCAAACCACGCGCGACCAGGTGGTGAAAATGCAATCGATCTGGTTGCCCCGGGGGTTTGTGCCCAATTTTACGACGGATAATGGAAAATATCGTATCTGCCACCGGCCAAAACAAGATCAACAAAATGGCGATTCCCACCACATCTGGGTTGCGTACCGTTAAAATGATACACATCCACGCCAATATATGCCCAATGGCGTAGGCCCCCGCGTCCCCCATGAAAATCAACCCAAAAGGCCAATTCAAAATCAAAAACCCCAGAATCGCAAAAATCAAAACCAGCGATAAAATCTGAATATCCTGTTCGCCCGCCACCCGCGCCACCATGAATAAACCTAATGCTGCACTAATGGTATAGCCCGCCGCCAAACCGTTTAACCCATCAATTAAATTGAGGGCATGGCACGTTCCCGCCGACCACAAAAGCGTGATAAATATGGCAATCCCCCCAAAGGTCAGCCCCGCATCAATCGGCCACACCCCAATGTCACGCACCACCGTGCCAGACAGAATTACCGCCAAAACCGCCGACGCAAATGCCGCAAGCAGACGGATTTTGGGAGAGACATCACGGGCGAGATCCTCACGAAAGCCGACACAAAAAACGATACATCCTGCCAATAAGGCCCAGATGAGATCGGCACTTAATTCGGTGTGTAAGGCAAAGCTCCCAAACGCGAAGGCAAAGATTATGGCAATTCCACCAACCCTAGGTGTTGGGCGGGTATGCAATGCCTGCCGCGCCGATAGATCGGTCACCATGTGACCACGGCTTAACCATCCCGCGCGCCGTAGGCATAGCACACACAGGCCCAGGCTTATCAAAAACGTGGCCGTCAAAACGACCAACTCAACCGGTGATACAATTAATGACATCGTCCGCGCCCCCATCGGACTGTGCCCATACTGATAGGCATTGCGGATTATTTACCTTTTATTAAGGTTAATAACAAGATCGGCCTATGCTAAAAAAGCCCAATTTTCCAAAGGGCCTTCACAAAAAATCTGTGGGCTGCATCATTTTCGGATGGTTCCAGCCGTCAATCATGGCTAGGTCTATGGCGCATCAGGTAAACCGCACGTGAAACCCGTATGGCGCAACACAATCCACGCATTTTGGTAACGGGCGGGGCCGGTTACATCGGCAGCCATGCTTGCAAGGCGCTGTCGCAGGCGGGGTATGTGCCGGTGGTATACGATTCGCTTTGCCGTGGGCATGCCTGGGCGGTGAAATATGGCCCGCTAGAGATCGGCGATATATTAGACGAAGACCGCCTACGTGATGTGTGCCGCATTCATCGGCCCGCTGGTGTGATCCATTTTGCGGCTCTCACGTATGTTGGGGAATCCGTCGAAAACCCGATGTTATATTACCAAAACAATGTTGGCGGCACGATGGCATTGTTGCGCGCCATGGCCGCCGAAGACATTGATCGCATTGTTTTTTCATCGACCTGCGCAATCTATGGCGTGCCGGAAACCATCCCGATCCACGAAGATATGCCACAACGCCCCATCAACCCCTATGGGCATAGCAAGGCTATGGTGGAACAGATGTTGCGCGATTGCGCGAGTGCCGGGCGCCTTAGGGCCGTGGCGCTACGGTATTTCAACGCCGCGGGCGCCGATCCCGATGGCGATTTAGGTGAACATCACGATCCGGAAACGCATGTGATCCCGTTGGCATTGCAGGCTGTCAAAGGGGTGGGGGGGCCATTGACGGTGTTTGGCACCGATTATCCTACGCCCGATGGCACGTGCATCCGCGATTATGTGCACGTGACCGATTTGGCTGATGCGCATGTTAAGGCCCTGCGCTTTACCGAAACCCAACATCAGGGCAGTTTTGACGCCTTTAACCTAGGCACGGGAACGGGGGTGTCGGTGAAAGATTTGTTAAACCTAACGGGGCAGGTGACGGCCCGCCCGGTGCCCGTCGTTTATGGCGCCCGCCGCCCGGGCGATCCGCCGACCCTGGTCGCCGATCCGCGCCGCGCGAATCGCGTATTGTCATGGTCGCCCCAGCATTCCGACCCACACACCATTTTGCGCACAGCATGGGATTGGGTTAATCGGGTTTAGTTTGCGGGGGCCTTCCGTCCTTAACTACGCCGCCGCCGTTTCCCGCCCCGTTGCCCCGCGCGGCC
>CALFSY010000103.1 GCA_937916365.1 uncultured Jannaschia sp.
GCGTGGACGAGGACGAGGGCCAATATCTGGCCAATCAAATGGCCGAAGCCCCAGAGGACACGCGCGTGATCCGCGTGGCGTCGCGCAAACTGTCCGGCACGGCGTGGGATGTGACCACCCGCAAAGGATGGCTAAGCGAGGTGCGCAAGGGCCGCCAAGTTGCCGCGATTGACCTGCGCGCTTTGCGCGGCCTGCCCGGGGCGCACAACCACCAAAACGCCGCCTGCGCCTATGGCGCCGCGCGGGCGTTGGGGGTGGCGCCCAAGGGGATCGAGGCCGCGTTTCACACCTTCCAAGGGTTGCCGCACCGCAGCCAAGTGATCGCTGATATTGGCGGTGTGGTCTATGTCAACGATAGCAAAGCCACCAATGTTGACGCGGCGGTTAAGGCGTTATCGGCCTTTCCGCGCATCCGCTGGATTTGCGGGGGCTTGCGCAAAGACGGCGGGTTAGAAGCCCTGCATAATGCCGCGGGCACTGTGACCAAGGCCTATGTCATCGGGCGCGAGGCCGCGGCCTTTGGCCTGGCGCTTGGGGCGATTCCGCACGAAATTTGCGGCACCATGGCCCAGGCGGTGGCGCGCGCAGCGGCCGAGGCCGCACCAGGCGATACCGTGCTGTTGGCCCCCGCAGCGGCCAGTTTTGACCAATACGACAATTTCGAAGATCGCGGCCAAGATTTCATGGATCAGGTTGCAAAGGTGAAAGAATGAAAGCGGCCAAAGGCGTAGTGCGGGTTTTCTAACCTAAACCGTTGCCTGTTAAGCAGACAAAAACCGCACAAAACCATCCGTATCAATGCGCGCCGCGGTTAATGCGCCGCCATACACAGCGCCCGTATCAACCGCGATGCGACCATTTTTGAACGTTGGCGTTTTCACCGGCACATGCCCGTGCACCACCCATTGTCCATCCCCGCGGTTGAATTTGTGAAACGTCTTTGTTCCCCAAAGCAGGGTGTGCGTCTCTTGCGCCGCCATGGGTAGGGATGGATCGGCCCCTGCGTGCACGGCCCAAAGATTGCCCGATGACCATCGAAGCGGCAGTGTGTTTAGCCAGCCGATCAAATCATCGCCCATGGCATCCTGCAATGCGTTGGCAAGGTTTTGGTAATCCCCCGCCGTGTAAGAAGATTGCGCATCCTCTGGCACCGGAATACCGAAACTGTGCACAGTGGCCCAACCACCGTTGCGCAGCCACCGATCCCCTGCTGTGCGGGTATCGTGCAAAAAATCCAACAACATCCGTTCGTGATTGCCACACAGACACACCACAGAGGCAGGTAAATTATGTGACAAATCGCGCAACGTTCGCAAAACAGCGTCTGACCGATCGCCCCGATCGACGTAATCCCCAACGCATACCAAAATGGGGTCTTGCCCGCCGGATTGTTCAATATCCGCATCAATGAGTGTAAGAAGTTTGTCTAACTTGTCTATACACCCATGAATATCGCCCACAGCAAAGACGGTACGTTGTGGGATAAGGGGGGCATAATGATCATCATAAACCATGATTGGTGTTCTTTGAATCCTAGAAACTGTGAAACGATTTTTTATCTAACTATACCATTGAGTATGGGCAATGTGGGCCCATCAAAGTGACCCGAGAAGCATACCAATATCGGGAAACGGAATTACGTCTAAAACCGTTGCATGCACACATCATGGTTAAAATTTAGTTATTTTGTGGCAGAAATCGGATTGCATTATGATATTGATATGGCCATGCAATCATCTGTAGCCTGTCGTAGTCGTATCGATAAATCTGTTTTGTTTGGGGGAAACATGCGCCTTAGATCATTGGTGGTAAGTATGGGTGCAATCATCCTATCGGGGTGTGGCGTGGCTTATGTGCCCTCTGACATTTCGGGGGCGGGTGAGATGGTCGATGTGGCGGTGATCCGTATGTCACCGGACACGGTGATGCAGGCAAATAGTATGCCCTTCACCCCCCGTGCGTTACCTGCGGCCTTTTCCAGTGTGGCATCGGGCACCTTGCCGCGCAATGAAACGCGCCTACCTTCCCCGATATTTGAACCTGAAATACGCCCCACGACGATGGAGCGGCGTTTGCCGCCACCGGTGGATCAAGGCGCCTATCGCATTGGTGTGGGCGATGTCGTGTCCCTGGCCACACCCACGGCCCAAACTAATGTGCAGGAATTGGCCGGTTCCGCCGCAGCGCGAAATACCTTTCAAAATTATACGGTTCAAGAGGACGGCGCCATTTCGATCCCAGACATTGGTCGTGTTATGATCGGGGATTTAACCGTTGCAGACGCCGAAAATGCGATTTTTGAACGTTTCGTTGACGCCCGGAGAGAGCCGAGTTTTGCCCTTGAAATATCCGAATTTAATTCCCAAAGCGTTACAATCAGTGGGCAAGTCGCAACGCCAACGATTATTTCGCTTACCATCACGCCGCTTTATTTATCGCAGGCTTTGGCCCTAGCGGGTGGCCCATCAAACCCCAATCTCACATACACCGTGGCAAGGTTGCTGCGCGATGGTAACGTTTATCAGATCCCGATCAATGATCTTTATGCTTATGATGGATCTGATAGTGTGCGCCTGATTGATGGGGACAGTATATTTATAGACAGTGAATATGATTTTGACCGTGCCCAAGATTTTTTCGAAGAACAGGTTACACGCGCACAATACACGCGCCAAACCCGCATTGACACCTTGCAGGAATTGCGGTCTCAAATCGCGCTACAGCGTGCCGCGCTTGAGCAGCAGCGCACGAATTTCCAGCAGCGTTTGGAATTGGGTGCGGAAAATTATGATTATGCTTATTTGATCGGTGAGGTGCGCCACCCCGGGCGGTTTGCCCTACCGTTTGAAAATCGCGCAACACTGGCCGATGCTTTGTTCGAGGCCGGCGGGGTGCGCGAGGCAACGGGCAATCCCAGGCAGATTTATGTTTTACGTGGCCAAGATGGCGCAAGCGCAGATGAAACCGTCCATGCCTATCACCTGGATGGGGCGAATGCGGTAAACTATGTTTTGGCAACACGATTTGAATTGCGCCCCCGCGACATCATTTTCGTTGCCGAACAACCTGTCACCCGCTGGAACCGCACGATTACCCAAATTTTACCGTCACTAAGTGCGGGGCAACAAGTGTCTGGTATAGCGAATTGATGACGCTGCAACCCTGCCTGAAAAAATATAAAACCCAAGTCTTAAGGGCCTGAGGTTAATTTATAGATATGAACGACACGCCCCCACATATCACGGGTCAGGCGCAGGCAGATGAAATTGATCTCAATAGAATCATCACAACGCTTTGGCGGGGTAAGTGGTATATTTTAGGTACTGCGCTACTCGGTGCGATTGTGGCAACGTACTATAGTTTGGCATGGGTGGCCCCCATGTATCCGGCCCATGCAACGATCGCGTTAGAACCAACCAATGATCCAATTATATCGGATATAGAAAGCCTGTTTAGCACCGGCGGTACCGATTTAGTCACCATCAATACCGAGATCGAGGTGTTTCGATCGCGTCGGTTAATCGGTGATTTGGTCGATGATTTAGACCTGATCGCGGACCCAGAATTTAATCGGCATCTTCGGGAACGTGCGGGGTTTGGGGCGTGGGTTTTCAACATCTTTCGGGGCGGGGATCGGGCCTTACCCCCCCCTGCCCACAGATATTGTGCGGCGGGGCGTGATTGACGCATTGGTCACAAGGATTGGTGTGGTCAACAGGCGGCAATCCTTGGTCTTTAATTTGTCGATTGATACCACCGATCCCGAAAAATCGGCACAGATCGTTAATCGCCTTGCCGAACTTTACATTGATGCCCAGATCCGCCGTAAATTGGAAAGCACCGAACGCGCCATTACATTTTTGTCGGAACGCACCAGCACGCTGGGCATAGATTTGCAGCAGCGTGAACAAGAATTTGCGCGGATATTGGAACGTTCAAACGTTGTTTCCCCCGAAATTGTGCAAACCTTGAACCTGCAACTGCGTGATTTGCGCGAACGTATCGAAGAACAGCAGGAACAACGCGCCCAAGATGCGGCCATTATCGCGGCATTTGATACCGCCGAAGACATCGAAACCATGCTCGCCATGGCAGAGGCATCCGATGAAACCCGTTTGATGCGAATTGTGCGGCAATATCGTGCGGGGCAATTAGATGAAGGTTCCACACGCTTTGCAATGTCTGAAATTATTGCGGATTTGACCAGGGCGGTTGCGCGATCTGAACAACAAATTGCCACGCTTGATGCCTCTGCCCGGGAATTGGCGGCACGCATCAATTTGCAATCGGAAGAATTGATTGCGCTACAGCAAATGGAACGGGAACTTGCCTCAACCCGCCTACTTTACGAAACATTCTTAGCCAGGTTGCAAGAGGTCAATGTGCAACAAGGGTTGGAAACGGCGGATGCGCGCATTCTGTCCCATGCTGTGCCACGGGGGGCGTCGCGCCCTAGAACATCCAGAAATCGCATAATGGGGGCCATGATTGGGGCCTTGTTGGGGGCTTTTGGTATGCTGGTCCGGGAATGGTTGTTTGCGGGTTTTCGCACGAAGGATGAGCTTTATTCAGCCACAAACAAACCCGTTGTTGGGATGATCCCACATACAAGCGGCAAAGATCATGCGGAAATTCTTGTTGAATTAACCCATCAATCCAATTCAGTTTTTTCTGAGGCTGTGCGTAACCTGCGCACATCCATCTTATTATCTAATGTTGATCGTGCGCCACAGGTTATCATGTTCACATCGTCCATCCCCGATGAGGGCAAAACAACCACGGCAATGGCAACCGCGCGTTCCTTTAGCGCCATTGAGGGGCAAAAAACCCTATTGTTAGAGGCCGATATTCGGCGCAATGCGTTGCTGTCGGTTGCGGGGGCGGGCAATGCGTCGGTCGTTGACATTATGGTTAACCGATCCAAATTAGATGATCTTCATCTGTTTAATGCCGATTTAGGCGTCGATGTTTTGGTGGGCGGCAAAAGCGATATTAACCCTGCAGATTTGTTTGCATCACGGCGATTTTCCGAATTCATCGCCGCATTGCGCGCACGTTATAACTACATCATCATAGATACGCCGCCGGTTTTGGCCGTACCCGATGCGCGTGTGATCGCCCAATATGCCGATGCTATTATATTTGCGGTGAAATGGTCGGATACAACGCGCACCCAAGTGCACCAGGGGTTGGATATGTTAAGTTCGGTTGGATTCCCAGCCACAGGATTAATCCTATCCCAAATTGATACGCAGCGCATGAAATCCTATGGATATGGTGGGCAATACGGATATGATGGATACAGTGCCGGATATTATACGGCGTAATCACCCCGTGGGATGTTTTACGAATATCATAAATTATTTCACCGCGATCACACCTAGACGCGCACACGCCCCTGCCTTACCTTTCTATAAACCACAGTGATGGAAGGGCGTGCCATGGCCAAACCGCCATTGAAAATTCTTCTTGCGGCCCCGCGGGGGTTTTGTGCAGGCGTTGATCGTGCCATAAAGATTGTGGAAATGGCGCTCGAAAAATGGGGCGCACCGGTTTATGTTCGCCACGAAATCGTCCACAATGCCTTTGTTGTGTCAGACTTGCGCGACAAAGGTGCGGTTTTTGTTGATGAACTTGACGATTGTCCAGTGGATCGCCCCGTTATCTTTTCCGCCCACGGTGTGCCGAAATCTGTGCCGGTTGAAGCCGCGCGCCGCCAAATGCTCTATGTCGATGCCACCTGTCCCCTCGTGTCCAAGGTGCATATTGAGGCCGCGCGCCATTTTGAGGCTGGTCTACAAATCATTATGATCGGCCATGCGGGTCACCCCGAAACCATCGGCACCATGGGACAGTTGCCAAAAGGTGAGGTTTTGTTGGTGGAAACTGTTGCCGATATTGCCACCTTGCACGTTAGAGATGCGCAAAAGCTGGCGTTTGTTACTCAAACAACCCTGTCGATTGATGACACCGCCGAAATTGTTGTGGCGCTGCAAATGCGGTTTCCGGCCATCATTGGTCCGCATAAAGAAGATATTTGTTACGCCACAACAAACCGGCAAGAGGCGGTCAAGACCATGGCCCCCCAGGCCGACGCCCTATTGGTGGTTGGTGCCCCAAATTCATCGAATTCTAAACGTTTGGTTGAGGTCGGCGCGCGCGCAGGGTGTGCCTATGCGCAACTTGTCGAACGTGCCGCCGACATAGATTGGCGTGCGCTTCATGGTATTCGGTCGCTTGGCCTAACCGCTGGGGCATCAGCACCGGAGGTTTTGATGGAGGAGGTGATTGCGGCACTTCGGGCGCGTTATGATGTGACGCTAGAAACGGTTGAAACCGCTGTTGAGAATGTCGAATTCAAGGTGCCGCGCGTTCTTCGGCAGCCAGTCTCGGCCTAGCCGGTTCTGGCCGTTCGCACGCGGTGCCATCGGATTCCCCGTCCAGTGCGTAATCATCAGGTCCCACCACACGCACCGGGCCCGTTGTGTAAATGGGCCCATCACCCATGCCCCCGCGACAATCGACATCGGGCGCATTCGGCGGTAGACAGACGCCCTGATAACTTGGGTGGCACGCTTGGGCAAAGGCCGCCATCATCTGCCACTGCCACCCATGGGTGTGAACACCCAAGGCTGGAAACGATGCTATGCCCCAAACGGCGCTTGTGGTGAGAATGAAAATAGCGCGCATTATGGTTAACAATATATGGTTTTGTTTTTTGCTGCAATGCTAATCCGAATGCGCCCATATATCAAATCGCGCCCGTCATACATGGATATGCGACGAAACAAACTATGGTGTCCTATCGGCACAGAACCTACGTAACTATCCACATGCGCCATAAACAGGGTTAAATCCGCGCAAGGAGAATTGCCATGACCTACATGCCCACACCATGCCGCCGTCTACAGCGAGGGCACACATATGAAGGCAAACAAGGATTTTCCTATTTCCAAGGGATCGCCCGCGAAACCACCGGTGCGCAGGGAATTTGTATGCATATGCTACGTGTCCCACCAGGGGATCGTGCAAAGGCACATTTACATCAAAACCACGAAACCGCGATTTATGTTATCAAAGGCGAAACCATCATGTATTGGGGTAAAAAATTGGAAAACCGGATGGAAACCATCGAGGGTGATTTGATTTACATTCCGGCCGGTATGCCGCACCTGCCGCTTAATGTTTCGGATAAAGAGACCGTTGCCATTGTCGCCCGCACAGACCCACATGAACAAGAAAGCGTTGTGTTGCGGCTTGATTTAGAACGTTATGTGCCCGATGCAGTTTAGGTTTGGGTAATTTTTGTCGCCTCTAGTTTATTTCAGCGGAATTTTATGATTGATCTTTATGCCTTTACCGATGGGGCGTGTTCGGGCAATCCAGGCCCGGGCGGGTGGGGTGTTTTGTTACAGGCAAAATCGGGTGATAT
>CALFSY010000104.1 GCA_937916365.1 uncultured Jannaschia sp.
TCATATGGCGTTGGCGGCCCAGGCTCAGGCCAAGGGCACTATCGGCGGTCGCGCGGCGCTGAAGGTTTAAGCCGTGTTGCACCACCAACGCTTCGCCCATGGCTTTAGACACGCGCTCAGCCTCTTCAAAACTGGAAAACCCGAACCATTGTTTGACAATGGCGTTTTCCTCGATGGTATGGGTTTCGTGTGTGCCGAACTTACGCTCAATCTCTGAACGGGACTGCGCGATGTTATGGGCCGTGCCGCCAAAACCACGGATGGTGGTTAGCGCATCCACAAAGGCTTTGAGGGGGGTATTGCTAAACTCATCATTGATGAAGGTCAGCGGCCCTGCCCCGCGATAGAGCGCATCTAAAAAGGCCGCCAAGTGTAGGGAAACGTAAGAGGCCAACCGCGCCATGTGCTGTTGGGGGCCTACCAGAAAGATCACCGCGCGTTGGCGGATCAAATCCGCGTGGGTGGTGGTGGCCTCCCGCCCTGCCTTGTGCAAATGCCCACCTTCGGCAAACACGCGCAACGCTTTGAGGGCCGCTGCACGGTGCATGGCATGATATTCGGTTGTCATACTGTCCAAGACATCCAATGCCAGTTTTTGGGTGACACCACTGCCATGGGTGGCCTCAAAGGTGGCGGCGCGCTCTAAAAACGCTGGATCGGCCAAAGCCAACCACACCCCCCCTGGCGTTCCCCATTCTGGTGTGCGGGTCAGCACGGTGTGCTGGCAGAACTCAATCAGCGTGCGGGGGCCGTCACGGAAAAACTGATTGCGATCTGGCCCACCAGCGGGATCGGGCAGCAGGGCATGATTGGCGGTCTCCGTGGCGAAACTCACATCAAAGGGGGCGTGGTCAAAGGCATGGGTGACAGCCCCCAGCGGATTAAGCGCCACGCGATAGGGATCATCGGCGTCAAACACGCCCATATCGTCAATCATCGCCACGGGGATATTGTATTTGGCCAGCATCGGCGCGCACTGGGCGGCCATTTCCCCATTTTTGGGATCAATCACCAAAAGAGCGGGGCGATCCGGGGCGGCCACCAGCGAGAATAACCACGGTAAGCACCCGCACGATGTTTTCCCTGCCCCGTTGGCCGCCAACAATAGCGAATGGCCTTCGGGCGCCCAGATCGGGCGGCCATCCAAGGTCAGCCCCAACAGCCGCCGTCCCTTCGGGTCAATCGCAACACAGCCCTGGGCAGGAACAGGCTTGCGACGCTTAGGGTGGGTTTTGTGAAACAGCCCCCTCATGTGTCCACCATGCCCGCGCGGCGCAGCGCGTGATCCGAGGCGGTGGTATCGCCTTTGGGGTCAACCCCGATTTGGGCAAAGTCCCGCACATCGCGATCCCGCATCACGTAGCGCGCGATCTGCGCCACCCCACGCAGCACGGACAGAATACCGGCAAAGATCAACACACCCGATACGATCTTTAGCCCCCACCATTCCGCCCCGATGGGCCACACCACCCACGCCAGCCACAGCATGAGAAAAGCCCCTAAAAAGGTGACGTTAATGCCCACAACAGCCTGCAAGGGGGGACGAATGGGCTTCATATCTGACCCCCCTCGTCTTTGGCGTGAAGGGCGGCGGCAATCTGGTGGCGCAGGCGGTTAAGGTGGTGATAGCCCCCCCATACCGCATCCCCCAGGGGTGAGCCGCGCAAATCACGGCTGAGCAGGCGCAACTGCCCCAGCCATAGACCGCCCCCCACAAGGGCAGCGATCACGACCAGCAAAGCCACAACCTCACCCGCATAAAGCAGGTCAAAAAACGCAACGCCAAACACAGATAACAACGCGGCGATACTGATCCCCACCCCCAAAAACGGACGGCGGGCGGAAATGGTGGTGATCTGGGACAACACATAGGTGTCGTTGTGGGTGTGCAGGCGATTGCCCTCCAGGGTGAGTGTGCCAAAAATCATGTGTTTTCTCCTCTGTGTGTGTGGAAAAGGTTTTACTGTCCCACCACACGCGCGCAGTGCGGGCCGTGTAGGGCTGCGGTCAAATCGGCCTCTATATCGCGGGGGCCACCCAGCAGAC
>CALFSY010000105.1 GCA_937916365.1 uncultured Jannaschia sp.
CGGCGCCTTCGGTGCCTTCATTGGCGGAGTAGGGAGTAGGGCCGCGCGACGCGAACCTTTTTGTTATTCGGCCGCGTCGCGTTTGGGTAAAATCCAATCGGGGCGCAGAAAATGGCATGTATAGCCATTCGGAAATCGCTGCAGGTAATCCTGATGTTCCGGCTCTGCCTCCCAAAAATCACCTGCGGGGTCAATTTCCGTCACAATTTTTCCGGGCCAGATGCCGGAGGCTTCGGCATCTGCGATGGTGTCTTGGGCAATTTGGTTTTGATCCTGGGTGGTGTAATAAATTGCGGATCGGTAACTTTGCCCCACATCGTTCCCCTGCCGGTTGAGGGTGGTGGGGTCGTGGATTTGAAAGAAAAATTCCAAAATCTGCCGATAACTTAACCGCGCGGGATCAAACCAAATTTCAATCGCCTCTGCATGGGTGCCGTGGTTACGATAGGTGGCATTTGGAACATCCCCGCCGGTATACCCAACGCGCGTTTCCAACACGCCCGGCATGTTGCGGATCAATTCCTGCATTCCCCAAAAACATCCCCCCGCCAATACGGCGCGTTCGCGTTCGGTCATGTGACATCCTCCACCTGATCTAAGTAAGCGGCGTATCCTGCATCGGCCATATCGTCGCGGTGGATGAAACGCAGTGCAGCGGAATTGATGCAATACCGCAATCCACCGTGATCGGCGGGTCCATCGGGAAACACATGGCCCAAGTGACTGTCACCATGGGTAGACCGCACCTCGGTTCGGATCATGCCGTGCGATAAATCGCGCTGTTCGTTAATGTGTGCCGGTGTGATCGGTTTGGTAAAAGACGGCCAACCAGAGCCTGAATCGTATTTGTCCGCTGAGGCAAACAGGGGTTCGCCTGATACGACATCAACATAAATGCCAGGCGCTTTATTATCCAGATATGTGCCGGTGCCGGGGCGTTCCGTGCCGCTTTCCTGTGTGATGCGGTATTGTTCGGGGGTTAGGCGCGCAATGGCGTTTGCATCTTTGGTATAGTTGGTCATGGTTTTTTCCAGAAAATCTTTGCCGTTGGGTATAAATATGTGTCCGCATGGGACAAACCACTACCCTTGCACATTCACAAAAAAGTGGCTGGTTTTCGGAAAAGGTTTTCGTGTTCTTTTGGAAATAGTGGGGATGCAGTTGGGTGGAAAATTTGTGTTAACCACCCCATGTGCGCACAGGGCCGCAATCCATATGCACAAAATTTGATCGGGAATATCGACCGACACCGCCCGCGCCACATGCCCGTGCCGCACGAAATACTTGATCTACATTTCGGGATTGGATGCTTAGGTCGGCGGCTTGCCCAAGTGTATGCCGCGAATTGCGCGCCACACCCGAGGACCGCGCCCGCAGCATCGCATTTGTTGTGGGGCTGCGATACCCCGAAACCAATGCATATGGTTCGGATGTTTCAAGCAGATTGTGAGTCGCGGAAATGATGTCAATGACACGCAGATCAATATTCTGCACCTCACCCATACGCCAATCGCGCATGAAAAAATTGATCTCGTCTAATGCAGGGGCAATATATTCCCCATTAATCCAATAAATCATCGAAATACGTTCACCAGAACGCCCATTATACATGCGCACCCGGCGAACATCGCCTGCACCCCGTAAAAAACCCGCTGCGTTGGCCATGACCGGGGCGGCGGTAACCGCCGTTGCCGCTAAAGCCCGCAAAAGAGAACGGCGCGAGAAAGGTTGTATCGCCATCGTTAGAATCGCCCTTACCTGCTTTGCCGGATCATCGGTCCCTATCGATGCCCAGCCTTTTTGCGCAAATCCAAACAGTTTTGTGTGAGAATTTTGCGACACATACAAAATTTTTTACACGTCATACCGTATTACATAATTTAGTAAACACTAAATACGGCGTTTTTTTGCAGTCATGGCGATAATTTTGGCATGTTACGACCGCACCGCAAGCATGTTCATATGTTCTGAATTTTTACGTAACTTTATGAAATAATTAAAAATATAAAATTATCTGCGTATCAAGCACGCTTTTAAGAAGTTTCTAACAATATGGATGGACACAAATAAACCACAGTCAATGAATGATAATTCAAGCATTTGGAATATCTAATGCGAATCGCACGCTGCGATATGTAGAAATTGATTTGTGATGTGTAACAAAGTCGAAAAGGCAATCTAAATCTATGAAATTGTTCGTCCGTTCATGTTACATTTTAGGTGTCAAAATCTATCCTGGGACCACGACAAGGGTTGGCGCACTTTTGTGGGGCGTGTGGATTGCGCCAATTTTGTTTGCCATGATTACCCCCATCCCCACGTGGGCGCAGGTATTTGCGGCGGAACGTCATGCCATTGCCGAGGCTGCGTCGGGCGATGAAATGATCACGGCGTTTTATCGGGCCCGTGATTTTGAACCGATTTGGACGGGTGCAGATGCCGCCGCCATTGCACGGCGTGGGGCCTTGCTGCAGGCATTGGAACGGGCGCATAATCACGCGCTCCCAACCGCGCGGTATGATGCGAACGCTTTGCGGGAAACGTTTCGGGCGGCATCGCACCCCCATACGCGCGGTTTGGCCGATGTTTCCGCCACACAAGCGTTTTTACAATACGCGCGGGATGTGCATTCTGGTGTGCTTGATCCCGATGACGTGGTGGGCGACATCGTTCACACTTTACCGCGCCGCGATCCGCTTGATCTATTGACCGATTTTTTGGAAAGCAATCCGCGCGATTTTATCGCGGCGTTGCCCCCGCGTCATCCCGAATACACCCGTATTATGCGTAAGCGGTTGGAAATGCTGTCGCTTGCCGAATCGGGGGGATACGGCCCCACAGTTCGGGCGGATAGGCTTGTACCGGGGGATAGTGGGCCAAACGTCGTTGCCTTGCGTAACCGGCTACTGGCAATGGGTTTTTTGGGGCGTTCGGTTACCGCAACGTATGATGCCTCTATCCAACAGGCTGTCATGGCGTTTCAAGGCGCGAACGGCATCGATCCCAGTGGTCTTGCCGATACGACAACATTGCGGGCCATCAACCGCACTGTCGAAGATCATTTGGGCGAATTGGCCTTGGCCTTAGAACGGCAACGTTGGCTTAACGTCGATAGGGGTGACCGGCATATTTTTGTTAACATAACTGATTTTCATACACGCGTGATAGATGACGGGCAGGTAACGTTTATCACAAGGTCGGTTGTGGGCGCCGATGAAAGGGGGCGCCGGACCCCCGAATTTTCGGATATGATGGAACATATGGTAATTAACCCAAGCTGGTATGTGCCCCGATCCATTGCACGGCGATCCTATATTCCCAGAATTTTGGCTGGGCGTGGCACGTATATGGAGGTCAGCCGCGGCGGCCGTGTGGTGAACCCAGCAAATGTTGATTGGTCGCGATACAGCGTTAACAATTTCCCGTTTTCCCTGCGCCAACGGCCCGGCCCGCGTAATGCATTGGGGCAGGTGAAATTTATGTTTCCCAACCCCTGGAATATCTATCTGCATGACACGCCGGAACGTGATTTGTTTAACCGAGAGGTCCGCACATATTCGTCTGGCTGCGTGCGCCTACAAGATCCGTTTGATTTTGCCTATCATCTTCTTGCTGTGCAGGAAGATGACCCCGAATCATATTTCGATACGATCTTGAACACGCGCCGAGAAACGCGCGTTGATTTAGACGAACATGTTCCCGTTCACATTACGTATTGGACGGCATGGGTATCACCTGACGGGCGCTTGAACCTGCGTAATGACATTTATGGTCGCAATGCGGCGCTGATCCGCGCCTTACAAGCGGCCGGGGTGGATATTGGCGCAGTATCCAGTTAGGAAATTCCACGCGGGTGATACACACCGCACGCGGGGAAGGCCATGGTTTATCACATAACCGATATTGCATCGGCGCTCGGCACACATGTTTTGGGGGCTACCGATATTGTTGTGCGCGGTGCGGCGGAACCTTCTGCCGCCGGTCCCGATGATTTGGCGTTGGCCATGACCCCGAAATACATTGACGCTTTGGCCCAGGGCCGGGGCGCCGCGCGCGTGGCTTTGGTTCGGGATGGGGTAGATTGGCGCGCGTTGGGCTTAGAGGCGGTGATCGTTGTGACCCGGCCCC
>CALFSY010000106.1 GCA_937916365.1 uncultured Jannaschia sp.
TGAATTGCCCGGCAATAAAACCAAAATGGCCCTCCGATCACAAACCCATAAAGGCGCGGGGCATTCGGAGATCAGCTTTGAGGACGATGCCGGCCGCGAAGAAATGTTTGTCCATGCGCAAAAGGATCATAACACCAAGGTTCTGAACAATCAAAGCGCTAATGTATTGGCCAATCGGGTGGAAAACATCGGCGCGAATGCCTCTGCCGTGATTGCGGCCAATCAGATGCAGCGCGTAGGCGGCAACCAAAATACTACTGTGGGCGGTGGCGGCATGGGGTTGTTGGCGCAGCTTATGCCGTTGATCCAAGCGGGCGGGCGCATGTTGACCCGTGGGGCACAACAGGCCGGGGCGCCTGGTTCGGTTATGACGTTTGCGGGCGGGGTGGCTTCGGTCGCGGATTTACCCAACGAGGTGGCGGCTTTGGCTATGAATGGTGAATTCGGTGGTGCAGGCGCCCACCGCCAAGCGGCAGGCGCGGCCCAAACCCAAGCCGCCAGTGTGATGTCCAACCTGCTTGGCAAAATCATGCCGTCCACGGGCACCATGACCACCACGGTGGAAAAGTTCCAACAAACCACCGTGGGCCAAGCAATGACCGAACAAATCGGCGTGGCCAAAAATACCGTGGTGGGCCAGGCGTTGACCACATCGGTGGGCAAGATCATGAAAACCAAAGTGGGCGAGGAGTATGCGTTAGAGGCGAAAAAATCCATCTTTAACCGCACCACCAAACACACCCTACATGCCAAAGAGACATTCATTATCGCAGGCCCCGGGGGCAGTATTGAGATCAACAACCAAGGCATCACCATCAAAGCCAAAAAATTCGAGGTCAAATCCCCAGACATCAACCTAACACAAGGAGCACCACAACAAGTCGAAGCGTTGGGAGAGGGCAATCAACCCCTCACCGAAGAATGCAGTGGGGGTAATAAATGACGCGGGGCGCTGATTTTGAACCCTGGGTTGGCGAATGTTCTTTTCGTGAGGGCGATGGTGATCGGGACTATACGTGCCAAGTGGCGGTTTGGGCCAACGGCCCTGGCATGGCGCGAGACCATCTAGCGGCTCACTTGGCTCGAACCGGCCATCATCTTGTTTGGTTGGAACATGTTCTGAGTGCCACGCAGTATGTGCACCGCTATGGCGGTCAACATAAAATCAGTGCCCTAACCCAAGCGGTCCACCCTGGTGCACTTGTCAAACTAGGCCCTGCGGTTGCCTCTGCGCCAGAGTCAGCCCCAGCGTTTGCAACACAAGAAAAAGCCCCTAGCACTTTCCCAAAACTCAAACCTGCAAACCCTCCCTCTCCAAAACGGCACACAAAATATCCCGTCTTCTCTAAAAAACAATTCGCACAATTTTCAGAAATATCCTTTAATCAGTTTTTTAAGCGTCTTGATAAAAACCTTTCCGAAAACGTGCCGGGATTCTCGGCGCAGTCAAATAAAACACGCGGTGAGATTATCACAGCCTGCATAACACAAGCGCGACACTATGGGTTTCAAAACGAACGTAGCCTGGCCTTTTGGTGCCACCTGGCCTTACGATTGCCAGAAAACTGGCGCACACAAACAAAAGTTGCCGCCGTGCTGGACACCCAAGATCACGATGAAGAAGAGCGTTTGCATCGCCTGTATAAAGCTGTGGAGGTGATAAAATGGGATGGTTAGAAGACCGCCAAAAAGATGTTGAGAAATTTGGCAAGGAATCTGAGGAATATATAAATAAAGAGCTGGAGAAGGCTAAAAAAAATATAGGTAAAACTTGGGAGGACGGTAAAAAATGGTTAGATAAAACTTGGAAAGACATTAACAAAAAATTTGAACACAAACGTCCTGACGAGTGCAAAAAGAATTGTGCATCTAAAAGTAGTATTGAATGGGAAAAGCAACCAGGGGCCACAGATGAAGATGTTGAAAAAGCCAAAAAAATGTGGGAAGATGCTAAATTA
>CALFSY010000107.1 GCA_937916365.1 uncultured Jannaschia sp.
GCATATTGCACCCTGTGGCCGGACCCGGCGATGAAATCGGTGATCAGCCCGCCGCCGCCCCCGTGGCCAGAGGCGCCCACCCGTCGACATGCGTATGAATTTACAGGCCTTGAATCAGCCCACGCGCAATTTCAAGAGTAGATAAATTGTCTTGTATTTGACTGTCATCAGGGCGGGAACCTTCAAATACTGTTCCGCCTCTTATAGCATTATTTTTAAATTGAGCGCCTTCAAAGGTGCAATCAATAAAATGCGTTCCGCTAATCATCGGGCCATTAAAAATAGCATTATCAAAGTTACATCGCACAAACTTTACACAACCAATACCGCCAAGCCGAAATTTGCAATTAGAGAAATTATTATCCTCAAAGGTTATCTCATTAAATTCTGGACGATAGAAGTTTGATTTTGTAAAGTCGCAACGCACAAACGGACCACCATATAAATGGAATCCCGCGTTTGTTTCAATAAACTTACAATCAATAAACCCTGAATACATACTCGCTATAACAGGTGCGACAACTTTGGAAAAACTAAAATCTAATTTGCTTCCAAGAACAGCATTCGGTTTGTGAAAATCCCGCCCGCGGGGGCGTCTGGGTTTATCTGCGCCAAAATAAAATTCAAATGGAAACCCACGGATGTCGATATAACCATCATCCGTTTCCCCAAAGGGGGAGGTTGTGATTTCCGTTTTCCCCTGCTGAAGGATGGCAGCGATTTCTGTATCGCCCCAACGGGTCAGAAGGCTTTTTTTGTTAACTTTGGCCACTATATCACCTCGATGTGAATATAGAACATTCACGCCACTTTCCACACCATTGCCCATATATTTTCCTAATTTCGCACCTACGGATGGTCGGGTAATATCGACAATGTGCACCCCTCCGTTCGGCGTAATAAACTGATAATCCGGGCGCACTAGATTCCCGTTTGCGTTCTTAAATCCAAGATGATGCCCTTGATTACTAAGAAAGTCGCCGCCTGCATTTCTAAAGTCTTTCAGATAACGACTTGCGCCTTCTCTTAAGCGATGATCGACAAATTCTTGCACTGCATTTCCTTTTGCAAAACGTGCTAGAACGTGTCTCTTGAACGGATTAGACGAATGCCTCCAAGATTGGTAGATGCTACCCCATCTCCCAGCACTTTGGAACTTTGCTCCTCTATCTAAGGCTTTGGCCGCTGTGTTTGCAAAGGCGTCAATGTCATCCGTTATACGTGCCACAGCTTGATTAGCCCTAAATCCTTTCCCAAACTTGGCACAGACTGACAACCCCAACGGATCGTATTCATCGCTGGGGCTTAGGACATACGCCTGCGGCCTATAGCCACCGTTCAGGCCGATGGGATCGGGGCTGAGGTATTGGCCTGTATCTGGGTCGTAGTAGCGGTAGAAGTTGTAGTGCAGGCCGGTTTCGTCGTCGGCGTATTGCCCTGGGAAGCGGTGGGGGCAGGACATGGGCGTGTCGTTGGCGGGTATGACCTGTTGGCCGGTTTGGTCGAGCCGGCCCCACAGCGTGTGGGTGGCGCGCCAAGTGACCATCCCGTCCTCGGCGAACATCTCCTTTGGGGTGCCCAGGTGATCGGTGGTGACGTAGTGCACGCCCGCGGCGGTTTGGCGCGCGACCGGCGCCGCCCCATCGGTGAAGTGCCACGCGACGGGC
>CALFSY010000108.1 GCA_937916365.1 uncultured Jannaschia sp.
GATCACCACCACCGATCCCCAAAATACCATAAAGGAGACCGATATGGACAAAGAAGGCGTCCAGGACATCGTGCGTGCCACGCTCGACAGCGAGCTTGGCCCGGCGATCCAAAAGGCCATGCAAGCCGCGTCAAAAACGGACACCGCCGATCCCGCGCCCAAAGCCGAGGAAGACCTCGATCTAAAGGCGAAAAGCGGTGAGCCAGGCAATCAAAATGGTGTCACCGCCGGCGATCTTGCGGCGTTGGAAAAGCGGCTTGGCGACAAAATTGAACGCGCCCTTGCCAAGGGGGCAACCGAAACCGGTCCTGAGGCAGGCCGCAGCAATGAGGTGACTTTCGTATGACTTTGATCACGTTGAAATCGGGCGAGCAGGTCGACGATATTGTCGCCCTGGCTAAGGCCCTGATCCGTCCTAACGATCTTGCGAACGGCGGCCAGTTGCAACCGCAGGAGGCCGATAAACTTATTTCGATGATTTTTGATGACACGTTCCTGTCCAAGGTCAACACCATCAAAATGATGCGTTTGGAACGCAACATTGATGCGATTGATGTGGGCGGACGCCAACTTGTGCGGGTGGCCCAAGGGGACGAGCCCGCCGACGATCAAACGGCCAATGCGGGCGAGCATGGTTCCGTTTTGCGGGCGTTGAGCGTGCAGCTTTTTCCAACGCTGACGTTGGATTTCTTGCGGGCCAACAAAGACAACCCCAAACTTCTGCAAGTGTTGGAGAAGGCGTTTAGCACGCGATTGCGGGAAGATTTGGTTGATCTTGCGTTCAATGGCCTAAACGACGATGGGGGTGGCTCAACCCAACCCGAAAAATTCGTGCGCCTCAACAAGGGTTGGGTTCAGATTGCGCTTGAAGCGGGCGACACGCCAAAAATCGACATTGATCCGGAAACCGATGGATGGACCGCAACACTGGCCGCAATCATGGATGGGGGCGATGAACGTTGGCGCGCACAATCAGCCTTCATCATGAACCTTGCCGATGCTGACACTTATGCGCGGCAACTAGGGGCGCATGTGACCGGCACACCGCTTGTGGCCGATAGCCCGCTGCGCCGCTTTGAGGGATATCCCATCGAGGCACATCCCAAAATGCCCCGCGGGCGCGTCCTGTTCACGCCGCTTAAAAATCTGGTGTATGGTTTGCACGCTGATATTCACCGCGACAAAGCCTATCATCAGCGACGTCGCGTGTTGGAATACACCTTTGACATGGCGGTGGACTACGAGATCGCCGTCAAGCAGGCCTGTGTCCTCGGAAAACCTGCATAGGAAAGGGCCAGGGCGTGACCATCACAACCGCTGCCATCAGGGCCTATGCCAATCTGCCAAGCGAGGTGCCGGACGCTTTGCTTTCTGAGCATATGGACATCGCCGTGCGCGATGTTGGCCGCGCCACCGGTCTTGAGGCCGCGCCCAGCGGTTTGATTGAGACGTGGGAAGAGGCGATCACGGTGCGTGCCCTGGCCAGCGTGTTTCCTTGGTTGCACACCTTTGCGTTGGATGGTGTGGCCAAGGCGGGGCGTTTGGAGGGAGCGGTTGATTTTCGGTTTTTGGACCCAGACGAAGCCCAACAACGCATCGATGACTTGAATGCACGGTTCAAAAAATTGGTGGCGGTGCTGTCTGCCACCAATCCAGACATGGGCGACGACCAAGAGGCGCTTTATGGCCCGGTTGTCATGATTGCGATTTAGGGAACGTCTTATGCGCCTGCGCACCCGATTTGCCGATGAAATACATAGCCGTTTACAGGCCTTTTTGCCTGACGCGATGGACACTGTGTGGGATATCAAATCTGTGGTTGTGGCGATTGAGCAGATCAAATTCACCTCCGCTGGCGGCTTGGAAGGAAACTGGGATCGCAACGCGACATTCACGGGGGTGGTGCGTGGCGAATTGCGGTCTGAAAATATCGACGCTTTGCCGGTTGAGCCTCTGATTGCCAGCCTGGTGGCGGCGCCGGTCTTTTTGGAGTTTGACGCAGGCGTTCCTCTTGGGGACTTGAGCGAAAAAGCCCGATTTATTTTGGCCGATTGGCGCGATGTGATCCGCGACGCGCAAGTGGCCAGCGCGCTGCGTTTTAATGTTGAGGGCACCCTTGCCGCCCACACAAGCCCCGACCCCATGGCCGATATGGTCGTCATTGCTGGGGAGGGGTCGTGATGTCTGATCGCCAGGTAGAGGGGGAGCGTCGCCTTGCCAACATTGCGCAAATGGGTGTGGTGGAACAGGTGGATTATTCCAATCCACCAAGAGCACGGGTGCGCATTGGGGAATTGCTGACCGGTTGGGTCCGCATGGGCACCCGCCGCGCCGGAGATGCGCATGAAAGCTGGGCCTATAGTGTGGGCGAAGAGGTTCTGGTCGTGTCCACATCGGGCGAGTTTCGCAATGGCGTGATCGTGTGCGCGTTGGCCAATGGTCAAAATGCGGCTCAGGCCGGTGATGGTGTTTATAGGTCGGTGTTTCCAGGCGGGGTCGAAATCACGATTGCCGAGGGCGCGATTAATATCGTTGCGCCTGGCAATATCAAAGTTAATGGCGATGTGATTGCCGATGGAATTAGCCTGAAAGAACATGTGCACGGCGGCATATTCCCTGGGCCTGCGGATACGGGGCGCCCCAAATGAGTGTGACCGGTCTTGATATTACCTCGGCCCGCGCGGTGCATGGCATTGATCATTTACGCCAATCGGTGCGCGACATCTTGTTAACGCCTATTGGCTCCCGCGTCATGCGGCGCGATTATGGGTCTGGTTTGGCCGATTTAATCGACCAAAACATCACCCCGCTAACCCGTGCGCAAATTTATGCCGCCACTGTTGATGCATTGCGCAAATGGGAGCCGCGCTTGCGCGTCACCCGCGTGCAGGCCGAAAGCCTTCCCGAGGACTTGGAACAGGGGCGAGTTTCGGTCACGATCGACGGTGTCTATCTGCCCGAGGGGCGTGACATCACCTTGGATGGGGTGGTGTTATGACGGGCAGTATTGGCGCCCATGGCCTTTATACAGCGATTGATTTGGCGGGGTTGCCCCCGCCGCAGATCATTGCCCAGCCGGATTTTGAAGCGATCTTTGCTGCACGTAAGGCGCGGCTCATTGAGATCGCCGAGGCACTGGGCCGTCCTGATTATTTGGACGAATTGACCGCTGCACTGGAATTGGAAAGCGAACCTTTGGTGCAGCTGTTGCAAGAGGACAGCTATCGAGAACTGCTTTTGCGTGCGGCCGTGCAAGATGCGGGTAAAGGCAATCTGCTGGCGTTTGCACAAGGCGCGGTGTTGGATCACTTAGGGGCATTTTATGGTGTCGCGCGCCAAGTGATACAAGAGGCGGATAACAGTGTCAGCCCCCCAATCGAACAGGTCTTGGAAAACGACATTCAGTTTCGTTTGCGCATTCAGCTTGCGCCGGAGGGTTTTTCAACAGCTGGACCCGCTGGTGCCTATATTTTCTGGGGTCGCACGGCCTCACCCTTGGTCAAAGACGTGGCAGTTTCTAAGACGGCTGTCCCTGGCCAGGTGGCCATGACGATATTGTCAACCGAAGGGGATGGCACACCCAGCGATGACCTGCTGCAGCAGGTCATTGATACCGTAACCCCCCGTAAACCGCTGTGTTCGGAATTATTTGTTCATGCACCACAGATTGTGCCTTACTCTATTGAGGCCAGCCTGATCCTCTATGAAGGCCCAGGCGCCGATCAGGTGCTGCAAGAGGCACTAAAATCCGTTGAAGATTTTGTGGCCGCCCGCCATCGCCTTGGTCACGATATTACGATTGCGGCATTACATGCGGCGCTGGTGCGGCCAGGGGTACAGAATGTCACAATGGCCAATCCCACAACCGATCTTGTTATTGCGGGCAATCAGGTGGCCTGGTGCGCGGATATTAATGTGACGATTGGGGGGCGCGATGTCTGATTTGCCTACCCTGCTGCCTCCCAGCACAACATCGCAGATGGGCGCATTGGAAATAGTTATGGCCGAGAGATTAATCGGCCTTGATCTGCCAATAAGGACCTTGTGGAACTTGGATACCTGTCCGCATCATCTGCTTGATTGGCTGGCTTGGGCATTTTCGGTTGATATATGGTTGGGCGATTGGCCAGAAAGCACCAAGCGTGAAGTCTTACGACAATCCATCGCCGTGCATCGGCAAAAAGGCACCAGGGCGTCGGTGATCCGCGCATTACAAGCCGCAGGATATGGCGACGCGGAGTTAATAGAGCGTTACGCCTGGGATCGTTATGATGGCACGTATGTTCACGATGGCG
>CALFSY010000109.1 GCA_937916365.1 uncultured Jannaschia sp.
ACTGCCGATACCTATCGCCCCGACCTGCGCCATACAAACCTGCAAGGGTATGATCTGTCTGCCCTCGACCTGCGGGGCGCGCTGCTGAACGGTGCACAGATGCAGGGCGCAGACCTTAGCGGCGCACACATGCAGGGCGCAAACCTTGGCCGTGCACACATGCAGGGCGCAATCCTTGGCCGCACTCACATACAGGGCGCAAACCTTGGCGGCGCACACATGCAGGGCGCAAACCTTGGCGGCGCACACATGCAGGGCGCAAACCTTAGCCAGGCCACACTGCGAGGGGCGGCTGCCCACGACATTGATGCGGAAACTTTGCGCGCATTAGAACCCTTTTGGCAAGATATGTTTGCCGATGGATCGGTCCGCCCCGCGTATGAAACATTACGGCGCGCCACCCCCACCCTGCCCCCATGGCCGCCGGTGGCGGGTTGGGCGGATCAGAAACTTGGTTATATTGCACTCATTCCTGAAAAACCGGCATTTCACATCGCCTGGCGCGCGTTTGTGGCCGCGCTGGACCCGCCCGAAACAGACCCCAACGCTTAGCGTCGTGGCACGGGCGCATTGTTTCGCGTGTGCTTTGCCCTTTTCCCGCCGCCCATCGTCTGGCATAGCGTGCGGTGTTTATGTGTTACCAGAGGCCGCCCCCATGCACGACATCCGCGCCATCCGCGACGCCCCCGCCGCCTTTGACGCCGCGCTGGCGCGCCGGGGCTTGCCCGCGCAATCGCCCGCGATCTTGGCGTTGGACGCGGAACGCCGCACTTGCATTACCCAGGCCGAGGCCGCCCAAGCCGCGCGCAACGCGGCCTCCAAAGCCGTGGGGCAGGCCAAGGCGGCGGGCGACACCGCCGAATTTGACCGCCTGCGCACGATCGTCACCGATCAGAAAAACGCCATCGCCCGATTGGAGGATAAGGCCAAGGCCAAAGACACCGCCCTGCGCGATCTGTTAGCCGGTTTGCCCAACCTGCCCGCCGCCGATGTGCCCGATGGGATGGACGAGGCCGCGAATGTCGAACTGCACCGGTGGGACATCCCGCGCGATTTTGATTTTGCCCCGCGCGAACATTATGACATCGCGGGCGTCACACCCGGCATGGATTTTGAAACGGCGGCGAAACTTTCCGGCGCGCGATTTGTTTTGATGTCCGGCGCCGTGGCGCGGGTGCACCGGGCGCTGGCCCAATTTATGTTGGACATCCACACCACAGAAAACGGATTGGTCGAGGTCAACACCCCCGTGTTGGTGCGCGACGACATTATGTTTGGCACGGGGCAGTTGCCGAAATTCGGCGAAGATAGCTATCGCACCACCAACGGGTGGTGGTTGATTCCCACGTCTGAGGTATCGCTAACCAACATTGTGAATGGTGTGATTGTCGATGAATCGTATCTGCCCCGCCGGTATACCGCGCATTCGCTGTGTTTCCGGTCAGAGGCCGGATCGGCGGGCCGCGACACGGCGGGGATGTTGCGCCAACATCAATTTGAAAAGGTCGAAATGGTATCCATCACCCATCCGAACCATTCAGATGACGAACAGCACCGCATGTTGCGCTGTGCCGAGGGTATTTTGGAACGTCTGCACCTGCCCTATCGCACGGTGGTGTTGTGCACGGGCGATATGGGGTTTGGCGCACGGCGCACCTTTGATATTGAGGTCTGGTTGCCCGGCCAAAACATGTATCGCGAAATCAGCTCGGTCTCAACCTGCGGGGATTTTCAGGCCCGGCGGATGAACGCACGGTTTCGCCCCACCGATGGCGGCAAACCCGAATTTGTGCACACGTTAAACGGATCGGGCCTGGCCGTGGGGCGCACGTTGATTGCAGTGTTGGAAAATGGCCAGCAGGCGGATGGATCGGTGATGCTGCCGCAGGCATTGACCCCCTACCTGGGCGGGCATACCCACATCGCGCCCGATGGAACGCTTTTGGCAAAATAACCTTAGGACTATTGGTAGGTGGGCGCCATGGTGCGGTTATAATTTCCAAATCAGCAATTCAGTCTTTCATTATTCAGACAGACCGAAACAATACGCAATCGGCATAACACCCAACATGTTGATAAGCATGGCTTAAAACACTGCCCCTTGGTTGCACCACACATGCGCATCACCCGAACGCAGTTGTGTTGGTGGCAGCACCCGAATGGTGGATTTTTCGGCTATGGTGTGATACCACTTAGTATAATGTCGCAAAAGACGGCACCAATACAACAATCTGTGGCAGAGCGAGCAAGCCCCGTGATTGAAAAATTACGTTTTTCAGCCCTTTGGGGGTTATTGACTATATGTTTGTGCTGTGGGGCGGTGCCCCCCACGGCCTATGCCGCGCCCTATGCCGCCATGGTGATGGACGCCCGCACGGGCGAGGTTTTGCATTCGCGCAACGCCGATACACGGCTGCATCCTGCCTCTCTTACCAAAATGATGACGCTTTACATCGCGTTCGAGGCCGTGCGCTTGGGCGAAATTACCCTTGACACATCGGTGCGCATCTCCTCACATGCGGCCGCGGAACCACCATCGGCGCTAGGGCTTAGGGCAGGATCCACTATTCGGTTGCGGTATTTGATCCGCGCGGCGGCCATTCGATCGGCCAATGATGCCGCCACCGCGATTGCCGAGGCGATAGCAGGCTCTGAATCTGCGTTTGCCGCCCGCATGAACCGCACGGCCCAAGCCCTGGGCATGACCAACACCACATTCCGCAATGCCCATGGCCTGACGCAGCAGGGGCATTTATCGACCGCCCGCGACATGACATTGATGGGGCGGCGGTTGATTTACGATTATCCCCAATACTACAATATCTTTTCCCGCCGCACCGCCGATGCCGGGATCGCCACAATCCGCAGCACAAATAGAAATTTGCTTAACGCCTATGCAGGGGCGGACGGCATCAAAACAGGCTATACGCGGGCCGCGGGGTTTAACCTGGTCGCATCGGCGGAACGTGGACAGGAACGCGTCATTGCAACAGTGTTTGGCGGACAATCCGCCGCCTGGCGCAATCAACGAATTGTAGAGTTGTTCGACATGGGGTTTGCCCGGGCGCCCAGCACCGCATCATTGCGCGTGCCGCCATTACCAAACTACGGCAACATTCCATCGGGCCGCACCACGCGGGTTTCCGGTGCGGTCACTCGATCC
>CALFSY010000110.1 GCA_937916365.1 uncultured Jannaschia sp.
GTAGTGTTCGGTTTGGCCGGTGATGTTGTTGTGGCTGGGGTCGGATCGCACACGTCTATCTGTTACAGCAGACGTAAAAAAATCCAATTCCCATTTTGCTTTTATACGCGATGTTACGCCTAAATCAGTTGTAAACCCCCGATCATCCCCACTAAACCACAATCCCCCGGGGCCAAATAATTTATCGGGATGAAACGCGCGGGCGTGAATTGTATAAATAGTCATCGCTCAAGCACTAAAATTTCTTTATTTTCAATTTCAAGATATAAATTTGTCAAGTTATATTCGTCTAACATACTATTAACAAAACATTGTCCAATAGCGTTTATTGTAAATATGTCGCGTTCGACACTTGTTTCGGGGCCTGTTGTTGAATGAGTCCAGCCATTTTCCAAAGTTTCGACTATGTAACCAAATCCTGTTGAGCCAACGCTGACCAATCGAAATACGGGGTTAAGGGAATCTTCGATCTGCGCCACATCGCGCGTATCATATAAAAACTGCAATTCCGCCCGCCGATAAGGTTCGGGCAACGTAATGGCCACGCCGTCATAGGCAGGATCGGGATAATAATTATAGCTTAAAAATTCCGGCGGATGATCCACCGGATCGCTATTTTCATTCCAAAACACTACAAAATCGCCGCAATATCCATTGGGCAAATAAATCTTCACCTCGGGCTTGTCGCGGGGGGCGTGCGCCTGAGGCCACGCAATCGTCGCAACAAGGCCGATGGCCAAAACACCGATAAGGATATTTTTAAGCATCAGCGTCTAATCCAATTCGTATAAATATAATAAGTCTTAATGCGCGAGGTCACACCCAAATCGGGTGTAAAGCCTCGATTATCGGCACTAAAATACAGCCCCCCTGGACCAAAATTTTCATCGGGGTGAAATGCACGCGCGTGTATGGTATAAGTTGTCATCTCTCAATCCCTTGAATGTCATGGTATAAATCAACCCAGTTAGATTCACCTAAATTACTTTGAATAAGACAATCGTTTATTTGTTCTATATTAAATCTATCGGTTTCGATTTCTGTTCCAGAATCAGATGTTGAACGCGTCCAACCATTTTCTAAAACTTCTACTGTATGGTTAAACCCAATATGCCCAACCCCAACCAATCGGAATACGGGGTTAAGGGAATCTTCGATTTGCGCCACGTCGCGCGTATCGTATAAAAACTGCAAATTTGCGCGCCAATAGGGCGCGGGCAAGGTAATCACCACGCCGTCATAGGCAGGATCGGGATAATAATTATAGCTTAAAAATTCCGGCGGATGATCCACCGGATCGCTATTTTCATTCCAAAACACTACAAAATCGCCGCAATATCCATTGGGCAAATAAATCTTCACCTCGGGCTTGTCGCGGGGGGCGTGCGCCTGAGGCCACGCAATCGTCGCAACAAGGCCGATGGCCAAAACACCGATAAGGATATTTTTAAGCATCAGCGTCTAATCCAATTCGTATAAATATAATAAGTCTTTATGCGCGCGGTCACACCCAAATCGGGTGTAAACCCCCGATCATCCCCACTAAACCACAATCCCCCTGGCCCAAATAGCCGATCAGGGTGGAATGCGCGCGCGTGAATCGTATATGATATCATTCTTCATCTTCCAGTAAAGTTAAATAAATATCACTAATATCGATTAGGTCGGTATCAAATTCGTTATCACATGGATCTGATTGGGTTATCGTAAATATGTTTACATCAACACCTATATCAATTCCTGGCAAAGAATACGTGTATCCATCGGACCGAACCTCTATACCTCCATTTAATTGCACTCCTGTTACACCTGTCATTCTGAAGAGGGGATTTCTACCTACAGGCCCTTCCTGACCCTGGTAAATAAATCTTAGTCCAGCCCTTTCGTAAGGCTCAGGCAAGTTAATTATCACGGCATTATAGGGTGCCTCTGGATAATAGTTATAGCTGAGAAATTCGGGGGGTTCATCGACTGGTGGGGTATTTTCGCCCCAAAAGACCACAAACTCCCCGCAATACCCATCGGGTAAGATTACATGAGCGGCAGGTTTATTATCTATTTTAGAAATTACCGTTCTATGCCACACTACACTTAGTGTAAAACTAATGAAGAGCAGAATAATAAGAATATTTTTAATCATTAGTTTATATTCACTTTTGGACCCTTGATGATGACATGGGTTCCAATAATTTCAATTTTCCCGTCATAGCTTGCCCTAATCATTGATGCACCGCATCGAAATTCCATTTCATTACCAACCTCCACCCGCAGGTTTCGACCAACCGATATTCGATTATTGCCCCTTATTTGGGTCATTTGATCGCGGGTCACTGTTTCGGTTTTATCGTTACCCACCGATAATGAAAAATCGCCGCCTGCATCTATGATGATATTTTTCTTACTTGTCTGATATATGTTACCCACCACACCAAGCAGAAAATTACCTACGCCTTTGGCTGCATTTACGCCACGATTCAGCAAGTATCCGATTTGCCGTGCGCCTTGTGGGTCTGTGCCAACGCGCCCATTTGCGTATGTTTCTTTATTAGAACCATTGACCGATATTGTTAAATCACCCCCTACATGGTGTGTCGATTGTCCAGCAATTTCGGTAAAACTGTTTCGTCCAACCGACTCAAAGCTATTGGCATCAATCCTGGTTGTCACATTGTTTTCGATTTTCTGTGTTAAGTCTTTTTGCGCGTGGATAAAGATTTCCTCTTGATCTGTTTCGCTTTCAAACCTGATTTCGTTAAACCCTTGGCCTTTGTGGGTTTTGTCTTTCCAATACGATCGGGTTTTGTGTTCCGGTAAGTCGTAGGTATGTGGTTTGGCGGGGTTATACGCCATGCCGATCACCATCGGCTGGTCAATGTCACCATCAAGGTAGTCGACCACCACCTCTGATCCGATACGCGGGATTGTGGCATGGCCATACCGCCCCCCTGATGAAGCGTGCATCACCCTGACCCAGCATGAGGAGGTTTCGTTTTTCTGTCCATGGCGATCCCACGGAAACCAAATTTTTATCCTACCATAGGAATCTGTGTAAATCTCTTCGCCCTCGGGGCCGGTGACGTGGGCGATCTGTGGCCCATCCACCATCGGCTTGGGCGGGATCGGTGGACGATACGGCAATCGCGCGGGCATGGTGGTAAATGT
>CALFSY010000111.1 GCA_937916365.1 uncultured Jannaschia sp.
CTGAGCTTCGCGCAATTTTGGATCGTCATCGGTGACGCCCCCCCCCCATTACCCATGGTTGATAATGGGCGGGGACAAATTATTTTTCATTTTGGAGCACGTTTTGTTTCATTTCCCTAATCTGTTTTTGTTGCTTGTGCGGTGGTTTTTTCGGCCTCAATCTGGGTGGTAAATCCGCTTAATCTGATCTCGTGGCGGACACGGACGATTGACCAGGTTCCATTAACGCCTTCAACGAACCCTTTTACGTTTATTTGTCCCTCGGCGGCAATCAATGGATTGCCTGGTATTGTGACGTTGAAGGTTTTGCTGCCGCGACTGGTCTCGCTGAGTTTGGCGCGGGCCGCGCGGCGGGCTTCGTCTTCGGTGGCATATGTGTGGCGCAGTTTTTTAACGGGGCTGCCTTCGCCCTCTGTAACTTTTTCTTTTTTGCCCGTTTGGGTGTTCTGCCAATAGGCCTCGACCGATTTGAAATCATCGCGTTTTGCCCATGTCATTGCATGTCGGATCACCCCAATTTTATCTATATCCACCGGCGGCATGGGTTGGCCGCTGGCGGTTTGGCCCTGGCCTTTCCCGATGAATAGCAATGCTTGGCCCTTTACTGTGGCCATGGCGTCGTGATCGTGGGCCAAACGGGTTAGGAAATTGATGTCGCTTTCATCGGTTTGGTCTAGGTGATCGTAAGAAATATCTTGGTATGCCTGGGCGATTTTGGGGTCTAAATCATGTTCGCCTGCGATGGTGCGAACAATCTGACCAAGGGTCACATCATCCCAATTACGGGTTTTTTGATTTTGGATACTGCCGCCTAGGTTGGCCGCTTTGCCGCGAATTATAAGTGTGTCGGGCGGGCCTTTGGTTGTGACCTCATCGAAAACATACGTGCCCATCGGCAGAAGAAAGGTTTCTTTATAACCTGTCGATATAATCAAAGGCACGTTAAGATCATTGGGCAATGTGATGGCATTGTCACGATTATCCAACGTTATTTCGGCCTGATCGGATTTCAAACCGGCCTCATCGCTGATGCTGAGGCCCAACATGCGATCTTTCATCTGCGCCGTGACATTCACGCCGTTGGCGATAATTCTGAAATCCGGCGTCATGACCAAAGCCTTATGGTAGGTCGCGTGGGGGCGATGTCTTCAACATCGGGCAATGTGATGATCACACCCGCGCGCAAAACCGGCCCATGCGTGGCCAAGCCAGGGTTGGCCGCGATCACGTCTTCGATATTGTAGGGCGCGTTGCCATAATACCGGCCGCAAATTGCATCCAACACATCGCCGTCTTTGGTGCGGTATTTCATATCAAATCAGCCTCGCCAACGTTGCCACCGCCGCCAGGCCCAGGCCCAGGCCGCCGATGCGGGCTTGATCTTCGCCATATTCTTTGAGTGTCATCGAAAAATTGATCACACGTGGCGTGCCGTCGCCCATCAGCTCGCTTTTGGTTTCGTTAATTTTAAGGATCACCCAGGTGCCTAAAACAAACCCGCCATACCCTTCAAGCAGAACCAACGGCACCCCCAACGACGCCTGGGCGCGCATCACATCGACCTGGGCAGTGCCACCTTTCCAGTGGGGTAAAATTTCCCCCTCAAGCGTGATTTGATCGGCCCCTGGCCCAATATATTGTTGGGCCGGTTTGCGCCCGATCCGATCAAGTTCTTTCCAGCGATAATCGGCATTTCGCTTAAGCTGCTGGTAGGCGGCGGTGTTTAACATAAACGGATATGCCCCCAACATCATCATCACCTCAGTCATGGAGACGCCCCCTTATTTCGACCTGCATACGTTCATTGGCGGCCTCAAGCTCTTGGCGCACGGTATCGCGCACCTCTTCCGCGTCGACATTGCCGTCAAAGTGCATGGTTATGGTGGTGGTGGGGGCAACAGTGACGGGTCCGCGCGAAAGCGCCGCGCCGGTGGCTGCGGCGACTGTGGCCAAGGGCGGCGCCTGCGTGTGACCGCCGCCGCCGGTGTCAAGGTTCAAATCACCCACCAGTGCGCGGGTGCGCGTGGCCATGTCAAGCATGTGGGTCAACGCGCGATTATGGGCGATAAATCCGCCTTGGGTTCGGTATTCCAATTCGGGGCCGTGTTCGCCGGTCAACAGCCACCCTGGACGAAACGAGCCACCTTGGGCGCGGGCCTGGACCGATGCGCCGCGGCCACCTGCCAACGCCACGTTCACATTGGCATTGCCAGGCATCGCGGTGCGGATCGCGGCACCAACGGCGGCGGCGGCGGCGCGAACCACGGCAATTTGTGCGCGCAGGCCTGCGGCAATCGATTGGGCGATCCGCGCGCCTTCGCTGGTGAGATCGACGGCCTGCACCTGCGCCATGATCTGCGCCACCAGGGCCTGCACAGCGACCAACGTTTCATTGGCCGCTGCGGTGATGACGGGGAATTGCGCCTCTAACGCGGTGGCGGCTTCGGCGGCTTGCAACAACGTTTCGGGATTTTCGATTTGGCCACCGGTGGGCACGTTGGATCGCGCCGCGTCAATCTGGTCTAACAGGGCCAGCATGTCTTGGGCGCGGTTGACCTCAAAACTATCGATAAAGCTATCGTTGGCCGCCACGGCCTCTAGCTGCGTGCGCACCTCGGCAATGCCAAGTATCCCCTCGCGGTATTGGGCAATCAGGTCCAGGCCGTGCTGCCATTCGCGGCCCACCATGTTGGCGGCGCGGTTTTCCAGCCGCACGTCCAGGCTTTCGCCCGCGTCCGAAAACATTGATCGCAGATCGGGCAGTCCGGGAATGATCGACGCCCAATCCCAATCGGGCAACACATCGGCCCAGGTGAAATTGAACCAATCGCTGATGTCAAACAGGGCGATAATATCGGACCATGACCAATCGGGCAAAAGGGCGGACCAAGAGATGTCACCGATCCCTTCAAACATATTGGCAAAGCTGAAATTCATAATCCAATCTGGCAAGGTAAGACCAGAGGCCAGCCACCCGAAAAACGCCCGCAACTCGGTCACAACGCGGCTCATATCCCCTTGGATAAGGCCCGCAACAATGCCTGTTAGGGTTTCAAATGCGCGGGCTATGCCTTCAATGACCAGCGCCACACCTTGTAGTCCCAACCCTGCCAGTTGGCCCAACACCCGCGCAACATCACCTAAAACATTCGCGGCGTTTGAATTGGCAGAAAATGAATTAAACACCTCACCAATGTTGGAAAACATGCCTTGAACTTGGGCCCATGCGTCCCGAAGGCTTTGAAGCGCTGGGGCAAAGGCGGTCGAGAGGCTATCCCAAAACGCACGGATTGCCGCCAATCCGGCCTCAATAGCCCCTTTGCCGGTGAAATCCAAACCTGCCCACCAATTTGAAAACGTTTCGACAATCCTTTGCCCATACATCCAAGCCGTTGCCCAGTCGCCTGATATTAGCGCGCGCACACCACCCACGGCGGCCCGAAAAGCAGGGGCTAATCCAGCAAAGACCTGTCTGATACGATCCCAATTTTCATAAAGCAGATAGGCCCCATAGGCTAAGGCTGCAACAATCGCCCCGATCCCCGTCATAAGAAATGCCGTGCGCAGCAGCATAAAAGCTGTGCGCACTAGGCGGAACGGGTTCAAAAGGCTTAGCAGCGCAATTCCGAAGCGCGTTGCATGAAAACTGAATACAGCCCACCCGCTGACCAAGGCGGCGGCCCCCAGCAGAAGGGGGGCCAGAACGGCGGCCAATCCCCCGACGGCCGCGATCACCATGCCGATGGTGGTGACCAATTCGGGATTTGCATCGATCCAGGCCAGGGCGCGTTCAATAAACCCATCAATATAGGGCATGATGCGCTGAACCACCGGTAAAAAACGATCGCCGATGCTTTGACGCAAAATGTCAAATCGCTGCGACAGCAACTGCATCGTTGTGTGCCAGTTGTCACTGCTCTGCGACGCGGCGGCCATATTTTCGGTAAAGGCCGCCCCTTGGGCACCGGCCTCTTCCAAAGCCTCGACATTGGCGCGCACGGCGGCCTCTTGCCCGTAAAGCGCGTTGATCAATCGCATCGCTTCATCGGTGCCAAAGGCGTCTTTGATTTCCGCTGCCTCCATCGCGTCTAGCGTGTCGCCATATCGGGATTGAAGATCGGCTAAAACATCGGGCATGGCGCGCAGTTGTCCGTTTTCGTCCAGGATACGCACCCTGACGGGGTTGCCGCTGCGTCTGCTTAAGCGTTCAAAGGCCTCATGCGCGCGGGCGGCGGATGTTGCAAACGCGCGCAAGGCTGTGCCTGCCTCGCCCGCTGCCATTTGCCCTTGCATCATGCCCAATAGGGTCATCTGTTCGCTCATGGCCATGCCCAAATTGGTGGCGCCGGCGCCCGCGCTTTGGATCGCTTGGTCCATGGCCGCCCCATCGGTGCGGAATTGTTGCACCGCCGCCGCTAGGGTGGCCCCAAACATATCGCCCCATTCGCTATCGGTCAGGTCTTCGAATTGGCGTTTGAATATACCATAGGAAACGGCAAAGAGGTTGGTCATTGTGCCAACTTCGGATCGGGTGGCCCGCGCCACCACGGTCGCGGAGGCGGTCATATTGGCCACACCTTCATCGGTTAGCGAACTGATACCGGACCGAATATCATAGGCGGCGCTAACAAAGGCGTCCGCCGTGACCCCGGCCCATTGCATTTGCATCTCACGACCCCGATCCACAATCATGTCCAGGTCTTGCACACCTAGGGTGGCCAATTCCCCGCGCGCGCGGTGGACCTCGCGGATGCTATCGGTAAAGGTGGTCACGATCCGTTGCGCACCGGCGGCCACACCGGCCGCGGCGGCACCACCGCCCGCCAGGCGCATGGACACCCGAAGGCGGCGGTTCATACGATCAGAGGCGCGATTGATCGTGCTTTCGACATCACGCAAGGGGCCTGATATTCGGTCCGCCAGGCCAACCAGAACATCAATGCCGACAGACCCGTTCATTTTTTGCGCGCCTCCGCTTCGTATTCTAAAAATTGCAAGGCGTCTTGGACATACAGATCGAAATCTTCCAACAGCATGTCATCGCATGATTGGGGCGACCAATGGAAATGCCGCCCCATAAACAGAACTAGTGCGCGGTAACGTTGTTCACTCCATCTGGGCTGTCCTGGCCGCCCAAAAAATTTCCCACGATTTTTGACATTGCCATCCAGTCTTCGCAGTCAAATTCATCGACAACCTCGGGGGAAACCTCGCCCAGATTGACAATCATCATGGTGGTCAAATCACCGACATTTTTGCCCTTATTCAACGCAAGCCTCATGTCGCGGCCTTTGGGGCGGCGAAACGCGACCTCGGTGATCTTTTCGCCACCTACCTCCACAGGATACTGCAATTTGTATTTTATAGGGTCTGACATTTGTTTTCTCCTTTAACGTGCGATGTTGGCGCGATGCTGGGCCAATTTATCGGTGCCATTCACGCGGAATATCATGTTTTCCTGGTCGATTTCGAACAGCTCGACAGCGTCCCGAATGCGTTTATAATAGCGCAATGAGACATCTATTTTCAGCGGCACCTCTTCGCCGTCTTTCCATTCGCCCTCATCAAGGGTTTTGATAAACCCGCGCATATTAATGGTATGTGCGTGGGTGCGGCCATCCCCATCCTCGGTGGACCCCTTGATCGTCAAAGGGATCAAATCACCCTCGGGCGTGAAAAGGTTTTGGTAAAGGTTGGGGTCAAAGCCTTGGAATGTCAGCTTGGCCATCAACACACTGTCCAAGCGGGCCATGCGCACTTCGATGGGTCCCGCCATGCCGGCCGCATTATATTCGCGGGTTGCGACCTCTAACTTGGGCACCTCTACCGCGGACGCGACACCTGCATATCCACGCCCATCGAAAAAAACGTTACAGTATTTCAGTATATCACGCATATTTTCCGCCCTCCTTAGGCGACATTCGGCAGCACCTCTGAAAGGTAGCCGTTGTTAATTACGGATCGGAATGTGATGTGCTCGGCGGTGGGCGTTTCAACCCAATCATAATCAAAATACACCTTGCCCGCTTCTAACGCTTCGGGTGTGTTCAGATCAGGATCAGCCCAGCATCTGAAATTCACCAGCGCGCCAACACTAATCATGCGCCGCCCATAAGCATTCACGCCTTCAATCACATCTTCGAAATACGTGCGATCCGCATTGCGATCGACCGCCCAGAAATGCGCTTGCATGATACTTTCCATAATCATATCGGCCACACGGCGACGTTTCAGAAACGCCCATTTCGGATCGGTGCTTAACGTGCGGTTACCCCACAACCGATACCCATCGCGGCGAATGATGGTGGTGACGTCGTTTTCGTTCAGAACGTTGGCGCGCGATGTTGCATCGCCCAACGTAAAATCAATGGCACGGGCGGTGCCCAAAATACCATCGATCAATCGATTGGACGGCGAATGCCAAAACCCGCGTTCCGCATCAGATTTCGCAATGACCCCTGCAACCCGCGCGGAGGCAGGTTGAACAATTTCTGTAGATGAATTGGTATCCCAAACTTTCACCCAGGGATCGACCAGATACACCCGATCCGATCCGAAATTCCCGCGATAGCCAATGGCATCACTATCATTAGAATTGGGGCCGTCGGCCACGATGATCGCCCGCAATTTGGTTGCAATCGCGACCAACTCGGTCACCACCGCCTGTTCTTGGGAAAACTCAGGCACGATCAAAATGCGCGGCGCAACGCCCAACACACTTTCAGCGGTTAACAACACCTGCACCCCCTCGGGCAATCCGGTTATTTCATCCGTCCCGCCAATGATATTGGATAACGTTTCAGCATCATCGGTGCCTTCGGCAACGCGCACCATAACGACAATGGCACCCACCTGGTCAAAGATGCCATCAATGGCGGGCATCAGTGTGCCTGCATCACCTAAACCGGCGGTGTCACCGCGTTTGCCCGAAATAAGCACAGGCGTGTTTAGGGGGAATTTATCCACATCGGCATCGGGGGCGGTCCCAACCACCCCAATCACCGAGGATCGTACAGTTCGAATGGGGCGTGTGCCGGTATCAATTTCGATAACCTCTACACCATGTAGGAATTGTTCAGGCATTGGGCACCTCCTGATTATTTTGGGGTTGGGCGCCATAAGCGGCACTTAAAACCTTTGCGGTTTGGGTTGATCGTGTGAGGGCCTCATCGACGACGCTTTGCAGGCCTTTGACCTGGGCGGTCAGCACCGCCTCGCTGTTGGTGATGCGGGCCAATGCGTCTTGGGCCAGGGCGGCGACATCGACATCGCCTGCAATGTCTTTCATGATTTCCAATCGCCGCCGCTGGGCGGCATTGCCTACATTTTCGGTTATGGCAATCACATCGGCCAGCATGTGCACGAACAAAAGGCCCAAGACATCGGCGTGGGTGCCTAGCAGCGATTGCGTATCGCCCACGTGGGCGGTGATCTGGGCGCGCAGGTCGGCACGGGCGGCGCGTTTGATGCCCGTCTCAATGGCTTTGGGCGTGGCCGTAACCGCGTGGCCAGCGGGGTAACGTTTGCCGCCGATGATTGCGGCGGCTTGAAGCGTGGTGGTTTGCATGAAGACCCCCTCTTTTTAGGCGTTGATTTCAATAATGGATGTGACGTCAAACACCCTTGATGCCGTGGCAGTGGACGCGATGATGTCGTGGCGATAGGGGACCAAACTGGTCAGTTGATACACCGCCGAGATAGAGCGCACGTTGCCGTCTGCGCTGTCTTTGTGTTCGATCAAATCGGGCACAACGCGGGTGCCGTTCACATCCAGGGCGGGATCGAACGTGTGCCAAGCGTCATTAAACCCTGTCAGTTCGTAGGTCACGCGCAACTCATCAATCGGATCGCGCGGGGTGGAAAAATACCGCAACGCTGTGGCAGGACGAAAGGCGGTGATCGTTGATTTGGTCACATCGATCAACGGCATGGCCTGCGTCGACCCGTTCAACACAAGGCGCACGGGGGTATAGGGCGGCAAGTTTGTGATGTCGTCCATGCTTTCAATGGGCAACCAGCCGCCGTTTACCTCTATTTCGGTTTGCACACCGCCCCCTGTGGGGAAATCGGCGACCAGCTCTTGGCGCATTGATGCAATGCCGCCCGAAAGTTCCACCGCGGCCATTTCTATAATGACGCTGGCATCGCTAAAGTTTGCAAACCGCAACTCAAAAGCAAGGTCTTTGGCAATGTCCTGTTCCCATGCCGCGCCATCTTGGGTGTAAAAGACGCCCCCCGTTCGATCAGAATTGTTGTCGTGGTTCACGTGGAATTGTGCATCGGCAACCACCACAAAGGCATACGATTTATCGGGGCTCAGCAGAACGGGGCGATCAAAATCAACATTGGTCAACGACGCAACATTGCCCGTGGTTTGATAGGCCGCGTTGTCACGGAACGTGCCTTCCGCTAAAATTTGATCCATATCAGGACGCCCATAGGCGGCCTCGGTCAAAACAACGCGCGGGTTTGCCGCCCCCCGATATGTTCCAGGCGCGTGGCAATACAGGTTGATCCCTGTCAGCACCCGTTCCGCATCCACCTTGAAGGTTTGCGCGGTCATGGACCCATCCAGCGTGGTGCGATTGGGCACCACTGTGGTCACGGTATAATAAAGCCCACCCAAACGATAGCGCCACCAATTATAATAGTAGCCGTAAAAATAATGCCACCGGAAATAGCTGCGCCGCTGCACCCTATACCCTTGGATCACGGGATATTGCGCCACATTGACATAAGTGCTCCAACTCACGCTGCCATCATAGCGAGCCTCAATCGTTTCCGTATAATTGGGCAGCAACCAGTCGCCGATCCGCGCGGCGGAGCTGTCAAACTGGCGGTCGATTTGATTGACGGTAAATCCATCAAACGGCAACCGCAGCCCATCAGAGACCTGGGCACGAAACAAGGGATCGGCCAGGTTGCTGTCTGTGCCATTTTTGATGTCAAGCGCGGTCCAATAGGGGTTGGTGCGGTCCAGATCCAGTGATGTGACAACGCGGTCGATTTCTTGAATGGTTCCGCGCGACAGCGCCTCAAGGGTTGCAACACGCTCGCCCATATTTCCTGCGCTGATCTCGTCTTGGATTTTAATAATCGACGCGACCTCATGGGTTGTGCCGTCGGCCAGGGTCATAGACACAACGCTCGTGCTCGTCATTAACTCCGCCCACGCACGGGTGATTTCCATGGCGTTTTCGTTCAAGGCACGCATTTCGGCTGTGAATGCGGGAATATCAGACATGGCGCTGTCCTTTCATGGTTTGCACTTCTGCGGCCAAAACAAGGTTCTGGTTCGCCACCGAAGCGGTGAATTTCAGCAATTCGTGAATTGTCGCATCAGTTTTTGCATCAATGCGCGCACTGGCCTCATCGGCGATCTCTTGGGCCAACGCATCAACATCCAGCGGGGCATACGTCACTTCAAGATGCGTGACGTCTTCGCGGCTAATGATGACATAAAAGGTAAAGGCAAAACCTTGTGCCTTAAACAGGCCGTCTGCCTCAACCTGATAGGGCAGGTAGCCGTAAAGCGTGCCGTCCTCCATCACCACACCGATCTCGCGAATACGGCCCTCCACATCCGCCCCAATTTCGGCGGTCAGTTTCAGCGCGCCAGGGCTAAGACGTTCAAACGCCAAAATCGGAGCCTCATGCCAGGCGTCGATGGTCGTGGCCAGGTGCGGCTCTGCGTGCACGGGGCCTGCCCCAAGAACGATTTTGTCCAACTTAGGCAGCGGCACCCCGTCGGCCAGGGCGTCTTGTTCTTTTGCATACCCCGCTTGGGTGATGGTTACCAATCCCGATGTCATCTCAAACAGCCTCCAATTTACCAAAAACCGCAACCACGGCGCGACGCTGCACGGGCAACATCACACAAGGGGATGCCGTGCGAATATGTCCAACCAAGGCCGCCCGCGCACGGCGCGGTGCCGCCGTCGTCGCGACAACACGCGGCACACGCACATCTGCCACACGCCCAAACGCGCGCGCGGCAATACGGCGAACCCCTAAAACCCGCTGCCCAACGGTGAACCCATAATGGGCTGACACTGGTTTGGTGGCGTCAATGACACGCTTAGCGGCGTCAACCGAACGTGCAAATTGATCGCCACCTATAATTTCGCCTTCGGGCAAAATTGAAATCACTTGAAACGTGCCAGGCACACGTGACGTTTCTTCGCCCTCACCCTCAAACCACTCTTGGATATCAGCCTCAAACCCAAGGGCAGCCAGCGCGTCTTCGATCGATCGGCGGGTGCCTTTCCAACGATGAACGGAAATTGACGCACGGATCACGGCGCGCTTGGTGGCTTCCGGCCAGGTATGGTCCCAAACCTCAACCGAAAATGCCCAAGCTAGCCATGGCAAAAGCGCCTCGGGGCAGGTGTCAACATTCCAAAGCTGGCCGATTGGCACATCCAAACCCACAAGACGCTCAGACATCACCTGTTCAATCGCGCGGGCGGTGGGTGTTGTGCTTGGTGGCAATAGGGTTTTGAAATCAGACATTGCGCCCCCCTACATGGACCGTCAGCGCGGTGCAGAACGCCGCCGCGGAAGAAGGCACAATTAAATCGGCTTCAAAATTGGTCAGATCAATGTTTTGCACCCCTTCCTGCCATAGGGCGGCGTGCAAACCGGCGATGGTGATATCATGGCCGAGCTTATGGTGATTTTCCACATAAGCGCGCAGCGCACTTTCAGAGGCCTGGCGCACCACCTCCGTATCGGGCCCATGGTAAAGCGTTAAAACGGCGTGCACCTGATAGGGGATAATGGTTGGCTTTTGAACCACAACCAAATCGGTCAACGGACGGCGACTTTGGCTTTCGGCGTCAACCGCATCCAACAGCTCTTGTGTCGGATCGCCATCGCCGTCCCGCGATAA
>CALFSY010000112.1 GCA_937916365.1 uncultured Jannaschia sp.
TGAGCTGCTGACCTCTCTGGCTCTCACCACCATTCTCTTCAACATCCTGCATATCATCCGCCTCATCGGGATTTGATGCAAAACTTTCGAAAAAGGATGGATCGGTGTTAAGATCTTCGTGTTCTTCTTGGGCGGCAATGTTATCTTCGGGGATGTCGGGGTGATGGAGTGTATCCAACGGCTCTGGTGCGGCGGCGGGCATTACGGACGCAGGCGCAGCAGCAAAAGCATGCGTTGGGGCCCCCAAATGGCGATCATTATCGGCATCAATCCCCGTGGCCACAACGCTGACGCGCATTTTACCTTCCATTGAGGTATCAAGTGTTGATCCAACGATGATATTGGCGTCGGGATCAACTTCTTCGCGAATGCGATTGGCCGCTTCGTCCAATTCAAACAGGGTCAAATCATAGCCGCCGGTGACATTGATAAGAATGCCCCGCGCACCACGCAGGCTAAGCTCATCCAAAAGCGGATTTGCAATCGCTTTTTCAGAGGCCTGCAAAGCGCGGCTTTCGCCTTCGCTTTCGCCGGTGCCCATCATCGCCTTGCCCATTTCATTCATCACCGCTTTCACATCGGCAAAGTCAAGATTGATAAGCCCCGGGCGCACCATCAGGTCGGTCACACCCTTCACACCTTGGTAAAGCACGTCATCGGCCAATGCAAAAGCCTCGGTAAAGGTGGTTTTTTCATTGGCCAGGCGGAAAAGATTTTGGTTTGGAATAATGATAAGGGTATCCACAACCTTTTGCAGGTTCTCTATGCCACCTTCGGCCTGCCGCATCCGTTTGGAACCTTCAAATTGGAATGGTTTTGTAACCACGCCTACGGTGAGAACACCTAATTCCCGCGCCGCTTGTGCGATGATCGGCGCCGCACCCGTTCCCGTGCCGCCGCCCATACCCGCCGTGATAAAGGTCATGTGTGACCCGGCCAGATGGTCAACAATATCTTCGATGCTTTCTTCGGCGGCAGAGGCCCCCACCGCGGGCAATGCGCCTGCACCTAAACCTTCGGTCACGCGCACACCCATTTGAATTTTTGATGGGGCACGGGATTGCGCTAAAGCCTGGGAATCGGTGTTTGCCACAACAAAATCGCACCCATCAAGATTTTGGTCGATCATGTTATTGACGGCGTTTCCGCCTGCACCACCCACACCGATCACAGTAATTCTGGGTTTCAAATCCGGCTGCCTGTCCGGAAGTGTTAGATTAAGTGTCATGTTCCGCCCGCCTGTTTTGCATTTCTATGTTCAGTGTTTCCTTGGCCCCAATGATGCGCCAATGCCCCGTTGGTTATATTTTGGACGTTTGTCCCCATTTCGAACCATCGTAGCGGCTTTGCGCAGGATCGTCACGCAAAAAGTTGCAAAAATGGACGAAATGTAGCGTATTCATGTGTAAATTCTGGATGATATTGCGTTCCTCGTCAAGATGAAGTGTCACCAATTATCGCGGAACCAACGCACCGCGCGTTTTAGGCTGCGCATAGGGTAAAGTTGGGCAGGGGTATCAAAATCCCACCATTCGTCCTGTGGATGGGCAGCAAACAACGCAAGCCCCACACAGGCCGAAAATGCTGGCCCACATGCCGATTGCGGTAACCCCCGCACACGAAGCGGTCGGCTCAGCCGCACCTGATTGCCCAAGATACGTGTGGCCAGCGCATCAAGCCCCGGCACCTGGCTTGCGCCACCAGTCAACACAATACGTTGCGATGGCATGGATTCAAATCCAACCGCGTCAAGCCGCGCGCGCGCTTCTTCCAAAATTTCTTCGACGCGCGGGCGCATAACCCCGATCAGCTCTGCCCGGCTAACGCTGCGGCGGTCATGGTGCCAATCGCCCGTGTCGCTTTCAAGTTCGATCACTTCTCGATCGTCCCTACCTGTGGCGACAACACCACCAAAGCGGGTTTTGATTCGTTCCGCATGGCCAAACGGCACTTGTAAACCTGCGCTTATATCTGCGGTCACATGATCCCCACCGATGCGGACACAATCGGCAAAGACCATATGTTTTTTAACAAAAATCGACAGGCTGGTGGTGCCGCCGCCCATGTCGATGCACGCCGCGCCCAACTCTTGTTCGTCTTCCACCAGACTGGACAATCCCGCAACATAAGGGGCGGTGGCCAATCCGGCCAATTCCAGATCGCAACGTTTTACACAATGCAGTACAGTTTGTATCGCATGGCTGTCGATCGATACCAGGTGCATATCAACCGATAAACGATTGCCCGCCTGCCCACGCGGATCGGCCAACCCGGTGCGATGATCGAGTGTGAAATTAACCGGTTGCGCGTGCAAAACTTGGCGATCATCCCCTAAATCAGGCAAATCGCATGCGGCCAACGCGCCGCCAACATCATCATCTTTGGCCACACCCGAAATCAATTCGGTTTCCCCTTGCATGGCGGCACTTCGCGGGCGCCCGCCCGCGAGTGACACAACAACATGATCAACACGCGCTTGGGCCATTTTCTGCGCGGCTTGGACGGCGGTGCGAATGGCGCGTTCGGTTTCTTGGCATGCGTCGATTTCCCCAAACCGCACACCACGTGACCGGGTCGTTGCGGCCCCCACGATACGAAAGCCAGACCAACCCGCCATGTGCATCGTATGATCGTCATTTTGGGTCTCGCGGCCCGCCTCAAACTGTAAAATAAGGCATGATATTTTGAATGTGCCAATGTCTAAAATGGCAACAGTACCACGGCGCAGCGCATCTTGCCTTTTGGCACGGATCGCGCGCTGCGATTGGAGAAGATCGTTCATCCACCCTGCCCTTCTGCTACAGTAACCACACCCGCCTGCTGTAACGTGCGGTATGCTGCCAACGCTGCAGGCGTCATTTGAATGGTCAAACGATTTGGCAGGCGCACATCAATATGTTCAAATCCCCGCGCCAAAAGCTGCGTTGTATCGTGTAATTCAATCACCCGTTCAAGGGCTGTGATCGCCCCGTTTTCGGGTAACAGGATACGGCGACCGTCGTTAAATACCACATCCCACCGCCGTTCGCCCATCCGGGCCAACCCACGCAACCGCCCCTCTAGGGGGGCTGCAACATCAAACAACATCAACGCCTCGGCCGCCGCACGATCACCGCCGTCACCAGCAATCGTAGGCAATGGAACGTCAAATGCACGCGCATCCACAGGAACAATCACATATCCGTCTGCATCAATCACGCGCGGTCCATCCCGGCTTTGCCACACCAACGCAGGCACCCGTTCATCAATGGTTAGCGCCAAGATGCCATCGGACAGAACGCGCGCCACCGCCTGTTTGACGGCGGGCAAGGTTTCGGCGTGTGCACGGATCGCATCCAAATCCAAATCAAACGAAGACATCGGAAAATCCAAGGCCACACGCGCACGGATCGCCTGATCGACGGCGGCGCTGGCGCCCGTGATTGAAAGCGCAGCGATCTGAAATTCGGGGCGATCTTGGATCTGATGTTGCACATCGCCAAGCTCGCTCAACAATGTTTGCCGGTTTTCTGGATCTTCTAAATAAAGGCCGATCAACATAACAATGCCAAAGGCGGGCACCCCCACGCGCAAGGCCGCCCCGAAAAATGGGGTTAACCACAGCCGCTGCGCCTTATAAGACAAACGCGAAGGCGCAGGGTCGCGGGTAAAAACCGCGCGCGTGCGGCGCGCGTTTACTTGTCGCATGATGCGTCCTCCACCAACCAACGACATAGCGCCCCAAAGGACCAACCGCGTTCTGCGGCCTGTTCGGGGGTTAAGGAGGTGGGCGTCATACCCGGCTGTGTGTTGGTTTCCAAAACGAACAGGCCCTCCATTCCCCGCGTATCATCCCACCGGAAATCTGTGCGACTAACCCCACGACACCCCAGTGCGCGGTGTGCACTGGCGGCCATATCCATGCACGCGGCAAAAATATTTTCTGGCACATCGGCGGGCACAACGTGGCGCGACCCGCCGGGGCGGTATTTCGCGTCATAATCATACCAACCATCGGTCAAAATATCGGTCACAGTCAGTGCCCCAGGGGCATCTGTGCCATCACCCATGACCGAGACCGTTAATTCACGGCCCGGCACAAAGGCCTCGACCATCACATGATCGGGCATAGTATCGGCCAAATGCGGGGGGCCATTTGCAGCGTCATGCACCAAATACACGCCAACCGAGGACCCCTCGCCATTTGGTTTCACAACATAGGGTGGATCCATCACATGGCCTGCCATGACCGCCGCCTTTGGCGCGATCACACTGTGGGCAACCGGCAATCCATGGGCGCGAAACACGCCTTTGGCGCGGGTTTTGTCCATCGCCAAGGCCGAGGCCAACACACCCGAATGCGTATAAGGCACGCACAACCATTCCAAAATGCCCTGCACACACCCGTCTTCGCCCCATCGCCCGTGCAGAGCGTTGAAACATACATCGGGGGATATGATGGTAAGGCGCGCAACAAAATCCGCACTGGGGGCGGCGTCAACCTCCACCACCTTGAACCCTTCGCCTTGTAACGCGCGGGCGCATTCACGCCCCGTGGACAACGACACCTCGCGCTCGGCCGAGGCGCCACCCATCAATACCGCAACAAGGGGGGCGGGGTTGTGCAACCCTTTTGCCACCTGTGCCTCAATCCTCAATGTGCCGCCGGGCTTATTGCCGCCTGGTCGGCCTGTGCGGGGTTTTTTCCCGTTTTGTTTTGCCCGTTTTACCGGAGCGTTTGGCGCGCGGGGTGTCCCACGCGCATAATTTCCCACTCTAATGCAATTCCATGGATTTCGGAAACCTTTTTTTGCACCATTTCGCCCAAAGTTTCCAAATCATGCGCGGTGGCGTGGCCCGTGTTGATCATAAAGTTTGCGTGGTGTTCCGACATTTGCGCGCCCCCCACCCGCGCGCCGCGCATCCCGGCGGTATCAATCAACCGCCAGGCCTTCAGCGTATGGGTATCATCGGCCCGCCCGGTTGAGGAATGGCCGGCAGGATTGCGAAAGGTTGATCCGGCGCTGCGCACTTTTGTGGGTTGGGTGCGATCGCGCGCGGCGATCTGTGCCTCCATCCTGGCGGTCAATGTGGCGGGGTCGTCGCGCCCGGCCCGAAACGTTACAGTGGTGATGACCGCATCATCGGGCACATTTGTGTGCCGGTAGGCAAAGGTGATGTCCTTTGGCCCAAACGTCACCGCCCGCCCGTCGCGCAACACCCCGCGTGCCGATACGAAATGATCGGCCACATATGCCCCGTAACACCCCGCGTTCATTTTCAACGCCCCGCCAACGGACCCTGGGATCGTGCGCAAAAACGTTAGGTCCAGGCCCGCGGCGGCGGCCCGGCGCGCCACGTGCGCGTCCAACGCGGCGGCCCCGGCGGTGATGGTCTCGCCCACAACCTCAATGGCATTGAACCCACGGCCCAGGCGAATAACAACGCCCGAAAGGCCGCCATCGCGCACGATCAGGTTTGATCCCACCCCGATGGGAAAAATAGGAACGGCGGGGTCAAGCGCGGCCAGGAATTGGGACAAATCATCGAAATCGGCGGGTTGAAACACCCAATCGGCGGGCCCGCCCACCCGCAACCACGTTAGATCAGCCAACGGGCGATCAGGCGTCAACACACCACGCACGGGGGGAAGGGGCGGCGCCACCCTTACCACCATGCCCGTTGAAAACAGGCAGCCACGCCCACGCCGCGCTGCAACCTTTGTGGTTGAATACGGCAAGGCAAAATTTGACTGGTGTTCAAAACAGCAAACATAATCTACAACCCTAGCAAATAAAGTATCCAATAATAAGCCATTGCAATATATGATGCGTTTACAACGAGTTTGTGTATATCATCCGACATATCTGCCGCTTCTTTCAAAGCATTTCGGCCAGACTTCCACACGCCAGCAACTATTTTTATGAGGCGGCTGCCATAGCGATATAGCGCTTCATGCCGTGTTTCTGCGCTAACTTCTGCGTCGATTATTTTCGCCGCATCCTCTGCCATTTCCTGCGCCTGATCTTTGCGCAGGATGGCATCCAATTCGCGCGCTGCGTTTTGCAGGGGTTCAGTGAATTCCGGTGGCACCTCTTGCATATTAAGAGCGACGCGATGGTCTGTTGCATTTTTCACTTCGGGATCGGCCAACAGATCAGCCGCCGTTTCCTGCACTTCGTATTGAAAATCTTTGATATTGGGGTCTTGTTCGGGTGTGGGGCATTCCGCGCGGTCTGCTTTGTGGCGCACACGGCGGCTAAGGCGACGGGCAAGATCGTGTAACTCCATCGGGGTTAGGCTGTTTTTTTCCAATGCCGTGCGCAACATATCGCGTTCTTCCCGCAACCCACCATACGGATCATTGCCAGAGGACGGCACATCAATCATCTGCAACGCATTGCGCAATTTGGTTTTGGCATATTCAAATCGCGATAGCGCAAGGCCCGAGATAGATTCAAAATGCCCTTTTTGTGTGGTGACGTCGAAAACCCAACGTTCGGCGTTGGGGGTTTTGTTAACCGCGCGGGTCAGCCGCAGTGCATCAATTTTTTCGGCGATACGCTCGGCCGCTTGCTTACCCTCCCAATCGTCATCCGCAATCAACGCGATGTCGTGCAGCAAATCCCAACGAT
>CALFSY010000113.1 GCA_937916365.1 uncultured Jannaschia sp.
TCCCTAAAATGAAATTTAATTCCTCCCCACCCAGCGGTGTGCTTACTGTCACCATTAACGATGGGGCGGGCGGGCCGATCACCTTTACCGCGCAGGATCATACGGAATTCACCGATGCATTTTACCACATCGCACAAGATCGCGATAACACCATCGTCATCTTAACCGGTGCAGGCGATTATATGGCGCAGATTGATTTTGCCAGCTTTGGCAATGTGGGCGACCCGAATGTATGGGCACAAGTGCACGATGAAGGCGTGCAAATTTTGGAAAATATTGCCAACATCCGTGTGCCGATGATTGCCGCAATCGAAGGGCGCGCACACATCCATACCGAATATGCCTTATTGGCAAATGTTATCGTCGCAGGTGAAAGCGCCACGTTCAACGATCTGCCACATTTTGCCGGCGGCATTATTCCGGGGGACGGGATTTTTACGACCTGGTCGTATCGGGCCGGCCCTGGACGCGCCGAAGCGTGGCTTTTGAATCCGCAACCGATTAGCGCGGAAACGGCCCAAACCTGGGGTGTGGTGGCCGAGGTTGTGCCCGATGGCACCGCATTGGAACGGGCCAATGAACTTGCCGATATATACCTGCAGCAACCTGCCCTGACACGCCGCAACACACGCATTCATTTCATCCAACCACTAAAAGAACGCATTGTGTCTGAGGTCGGCTATGGCTTAAGCTTAGAGGGCGCATCGGCCGCCGCATTGGTGCAATCGTTCAACGAATAATCGCGCCATAGATATTTCCTCTTAAACCTAAACGACGGCCCAATGTGGTGGTAATAACCACCTGGCCGTCGTTTCCATTGCCCCGCCCAATGGGATTACATCGTGGGATTGATATGCCCCCCCTTTTCCCATTTCTAAAGCGCGCGCGTTTCACGTTGCCTTGCCGCGCGCGCGCGCATACCTTTGCCCCATCTTAAAGGGAATAACCATGTTAACGGGTAAGCGCATTCTTCTGATTATCGGCGGCGGGATCGCGGCCTATAAGGCATTAGACCTGATCCGCCGATTGCGCGAACACGGCGCAGGTGTCACCCCGGTGTTAACCCGCGCTGCCGAAGAATTTGTAACGCCTCTATCAGCCTCGGCCCTTGCGGCGGAAAGGGTATATCGTGATCTGTTCGATCTAACCGATGAAGCCGAAATGGGGCATATTGAGCTAAGCCGGGCCGCCGATCTGGTGATCGTTGCCCCGGCAACCGCCGATTTGATGGCAAAAATGGCGGGCGGCCACGCCAACGATCTGGCCTCAACCTTACTGATGGCCACAGACAAACGTGTGATGATCGCACCGGCCATGAATGTGCGAATGTGGACCCACCCTGCAACGCAACGCAACCTTACGACGTTGCGAGGCGATGGCGTGTGGGTGATTGGCCCGGACGAAGGCGTGATGGCCTGCGGTGAATTTGGGCCGGGCCGCATGGCAGAGGTGCCAGACATCATAACCGCTACGGCGGCGGCGCTAGAGGATGGGCCACTTATCGGGCGACATGTTTTGGTGACGTCCGGGCCCACGCATGAACCGATTGATCCGGTGCGATATATTGCCAACCGATCATCGGGCGCGCAAGGCGCGGCCATTGCAGCGGCGGTGCACAATTTGGGCGCGCGCGTGTCGTTTATTACTGGCCCCGCCGATGTGCCGCCACCCCATGGGGTTGATACAATCCGCGTTGAAACGGGGCGCGAAATGCAGGCGGCGGTCAACGCTGCACTACCCGCCGATGTGGCGATTTTTGCCGCCGCTGTGGCCGATTGGCGGGTTGCGGCCCCAAGTGCGGCGAAAATCAAAAAATCGCCCAAGGATGCCCCCACACTCTCCCTAACCGAAAATCCCGACATCCTGGCATATGTGGCACAGATGGGGGCGGGTCGCCCGCAGTTGGTGATCGGCTTTGCCGCTGAAACTGAGAATATTATAGAAAACGCGCAAGCAAAGCGTCTGCGTAAAGGATGCGATTGGATCGTGGCCAATGATGTGTCCCCCGAAACAGGCATTATGGGGGGCACGGAAAACCGCGTTTTGATCATTACCGCAAACGGCGTAGACCCGTGGCCGCGCTTATCAAAACATGCGGTCGCGGCCCGCCTCGCCGCACGTATTGCCCAAACCCTAGCGGGTCATCGGGATACATCGTGACCGATTTGGCCATAAAAATCATACGCGAAGATTGGGCCGACCCCGCTATTGCCCTGCCCGCCTATGCCACACAAGGGGCAGCAGGGGCCGATATACGCGCAAATTTCCCGCCCAAGGCGCGCGCTGGTGGCCTAACGCTTGCCCCGATGGCCCGTGTTATTGTGCCAACGGGCCTGCGCGTGGCCATTCCCACAGGGTATGAGATGCAAATTCGCCCGCGTTCGGGGTTGGCCTTGCGCTATGGGCTATCGCTGCCGAATACACCGGCCACGATTGATAGCGATTATCGCGGCCCTTTGGGTATTTTGTTGATTAACTTGGGCGATGCACCGGCCCCTATCGCCCATGGGGATCGGATTGCCCAGGGGATTGTTATGCCAGTTCTGCAGGCACAGTTCGTAAACACCATTGTTTTGGATGACACCGCACGTGGCACAGGGGGCTTTGGGTCCACTGGGGTTGAATAAATGGTGCTGGTGTTTGTTCTGGGCGGGGTGATTTGGGGCATCGGTCATCTTATGCGCACCCCCCACAAGGTGCGATTTCGCATGTTGGGGGTTTTGTATGTTGGGGTCTTGATGCTTCACATTGGTTTGCCTGATGGTCATCCTATACGTTTGGCAACCGGTGGATCGGTTGCGCCATGGCTGATACTAGGGGGGGGAGGCGCGCTTATCTTTATGTATCGTGAGGCGTTACGCCGTATCCGCGCCAAAGCTGGGACAACGGCCACGGCCCACTCCCCGCACAACCCAGCGCAATCCAATGCACGTTTTTCGGCAGAAGAGCTTGAACGATATGCGCGACATATCACGCTGCCAGATATTGGGGGGCGCGGGCAACGGGCCCTCAAAAATGCCAAAGTTCTGGTTATCGGGGCCGGTGGATTGGGTGCGCCGGCGCTTTTGTATCTGGCGGGGGCCGGTGTTGGCCGGATCGGGGTAATTGACCCAGATGTGGTTGATTTATCCAACCTCCACCGACAGGTGATTCACACAGATGCGCGGCAAAATATGCCCAAGGTTTTTTCCGCGCACGAGGCAATGGCCGCACTAAACCCGCACATAGACATCCGCCCGTATCACCGCGCATTAGATAAACATATCGCCGCAGACCTGTTTGCCGATTATGATCTAATCCTTGATGGAACGGATACTTATGCCACACGCGCGTTGGTTAATCAGGCCAGTGTTGCCACGCACCGCCCGGTAATTGCCGGTGCAATTTCAGCATGGGAGGGGCAAATCACACTTTATGATCCGGCCATGGGCGCCCCATGTATGGCCTGTGTTTTTCCCCACGCACCCGCGCCTGAGATGGCCGCAACCTGTGCTGAGACGGGGGTCATTGGCCCGTTGCCCGGGGTGGTGGGCACAATGATGGCGGTAGAGGCAATCAAAGAAATCGTTCAAGCAGGCGTGGGATTGCGGGGCAAAATGTTGATTTACGATGCCCTACATGCCGAGGTGCGCGCGATTATCGTAAACCGGCGAACAGATTGCCCCGTCTGCGGCAATGTTTAGCGGGTGGGTTCGTTCGGCCACTTTATCCAATCAACGCGGTTAATGGTCGTCAATGCGTCCACGCCCCGCGCCGTCCGGTGGCGAAATTTTCGCCATACCCGCCGGGCCGTATATTGGGCTTGCGGGTCTTTGGTCTTAACAAAACCGCATCGATGCCACGGTTGGCGGCATACTCTTGCGCGGCCTTGGCCGTTGCGAAATGTAGGCGCACCTGGGCGTTCATGTCCGATGATGATGTCCACCCCATCAAGGGATCCACGCCACGCGGGTGTTCGGGGGCAAATTCCAACACCCAATCGTGGGTCTGTGCCGTGCCTGAGGACATGGCCGTTTTCGCCGGTTTATAAATACGTGCGCGCATGATAATTTTACATGAAGAACATTTTGGCATTTATTTATCCCCATATTCAGGCGGCTTGTCCACATTTCTTTTGATATTATTTCATGAGAAATAAGATATACATTTGAGGCTCTTTCCATGACACACTCCAGCCGACGCGCGGCCCTGCTGCGCCTTGCCCTTGCCAGCCCTTTGATGTTGAGTGGCTGTGGTAGTAGTGCTATGATTATATACGGCCTTACACAAAATCCCAATGGACCAAGGGCATCTAGGGTTGCACACCCTTCTAGGGTCAATGCTGAATTGTATTGGATAGATACCAATGCAATTTCTGTTCGGGGCGCAAATAGAACGAATTTTTTGGAACGCTTTGCCGCAGATTTGAGACCACGATTGCCCATTAGCCTTGCGCCGGTTCGCGGTATTGTCGAAGGTTCTGAACCCATTCGGGTTGATGTGCGCCTTCTTCGATTTAGCGAATTTTCTAACCAAGGCCCCGATGGCCGCCCCCGAATAATATACAATGTGACCTCTGAGGTGCGTCTTATCCGAACCAGGGATAGCACCAGATTAGACACCTATAATGTAGGGGCCGGACTAGACAAATTCATCGCCGATGGGCCACTAACGTCGAACGATGTGCAAGCTATCGTAACAGAATTGGCATATAGAATTGGCAAGAAAACGTATCAAGATGACTACCCCGACCGGCAAAGAAGCCAGGCTTTGGGGTTAGGAAGCGAACCTCTAAACCTACTCAATGCAGGGCTTTGACCGATAGGCTTAGACATATAAATCTCATGCACAACAATTCCCCCGAACAGATGCCCGTAACCAACCTATCGGTCGATGCGGTGCGTGCCCGCCCCAAACTAGAGGGCGGCAAAGCCTTTGCCATGCAAAGCGAATTTAACCCCGCCGGTGACCAACCCACCGCGATTGCCGAACTCGCCTCTGGCATTCGCGCGCATGAGCAAGACCAAGTGCTGCTGGGTGCCACGGGCACGGGTAAGACATTTACCATGGCCAAGGTGATTGAGGAAACCCAACGCCCTGCCATCATCCTGGCGCCTAACAAAACGTTGGCGGCGCAGCTCTATGGCGAATTCAAAGGGTTTTTTCCCGGTAATGCCGTCGAATATTTCGTCAGTTATTATGATTATTATCAGCCCGAGGCCTATGTGCCGCGCTCTGACACCTATATCGAAAAAGAATCGCAGATTAACGAACAAATCGACCGAATGCGCCATTCGGCCACCCGCGCGTTGTTGGAACGCGACGATGTAATTATTGTGGCCTCGGTTTCGTGCATTTACGGGATTGGGTCGGTGGAAACCTATGGCGCGATGACGCAGGATTTGTTTGCCACGCGCGATTATGACCAACGCAAAATCATGGCCGATCTGGTGGCGCAACAATACAAACGCAACGATCAAGCGTTTGGGCGCGGCACCTTTCGCGTGCGCGGCGACAGCCTTGAAATCTGGCCCGCGCATTTAGAAGACCGTGCCTGGCGGCTCAGCTTTTTTGGGGAAGAACTGGAAACCATCACCGAGTTTGACCCTTTGACGGGTGAAAAAACGGACACGTTTGAACAGGTGCGTATCTATGCCAATTCGCATTACGTCACGCCCCGCCCCACAATGCAGCAAGCAATCAAAGGGATCAAGGCCGAGCTGCAACACCGCCTAGACCACCTGATCGGCGAAGGCCGGTTGTTAGAGGCGCAGCGCCTAGAACAACGCACCAATTTCGACCTAGAAATGCTTGAGGCCACGGGCGTGTGCAACGGGATCGAAAATTATTCGCGGTATCTAACCGGCCGTGCACCCGGCGAACCCCCGCCTACGTTGTTTGAATACATCCCCGACAATGCCATTGTGTTCGCGGACGAAAGCCACGTTTCCGTGCCGCAAATCGGCGGCATGTATCGCGGGGACTATCGCCGCAAATTCACCCTGGCCGAACATGGGTTTCGCCTGCCGTCCTGCATGGACAATCGCCCCCTAAAATTTGAAGAATGGGATGCCATGCGCCCGCAATCGGTGTTTGTATCCGCCACACCAGCGAATTGGGAACTGGACCGAACGGGCGGTGTGTTCACTGAACAGGTGATCCGCCCCACCGGATTGATTGATCCACAAGTTGAAATCCGCCCCGTGGAAACGCAGGTGGACGATTTGTTGGACGAAATCCGCACCACGGCGGCGCGCGGCCACCGCGTGTTGGCCACTGTGCTGACCAAACGCATGGCCGAGGATTTGACCGAATACCTACACGAACAGGGCGTGCGCGTGCGGTATATGCACAGCGACATCGACACGATTGAACGGATCGAGATTTTGCGCGATCTGCGCCTAGGCGCGTTTGATGTGCTGGTGGGCATCAACCTGTTGCGGGAAGGGTTGGATATTCCCGAATGCGGTTTGGTGGCGATTTTGGACGCGGATAAAGAAGGATTTTTGCGATCAGAAACCTCGCTCATCCAAACCATCGGGCGGGCGGCGCGCAACGCCGAAGGGCGGGTGATTATGTATGCCGATAAGGTGACGGGGTCGATGGATCGCGCGCTGAAAGAAACCGAACG
>CALFSY010000114.1 GCA_937916365.1 uncultured Jannaschia sp.
TGGTTAAAATGGGCCTAGCCCAAGCCCAGGCGGGCGCTGACATACTAGGCCCATCGGATATGATGGATGGGCGCATCGGCGCCTTGCGCAGCGCGTTAGAGGCCGAGGGCCACCATGGGGTGGTTATATTATCTTATGCGGCAAAATTCGCCTCGGCGTTTTATGGGCCATTTCGTGATGCCGTGGGCGCATCGGGTGCGTTAAAGGGCGACAAAAAAACGTATCAAATCGACCCCACCAATTGTGATGAGGCGCTGGCCTGCGTTGCACGGGATTTGTCCGAAGGTGCAGATATGGTCATGGTCAAACCGGGGCTGCCGTATCTTGACCTGTGTCGCATGGTGAAAGACCGGTTTCATGCCCCCACCTACGCGTATCAAGTATCGGGCGAATACGCGATGATTGAGGCCGCCGCCGCCCAGGGCTGGATTGATGGAGATCGCGCAATGTTAGAAAGCCTAACGGCATTTCGTCGTGCGGGGTGCGACGGGGTGTTGACGTATTTTGCGCCAAGGGCAGCGCGCTTGTTAAACGGATAAACCATAATGCTTTATTCCCGTTCGGCGGGTATATTGATAGATGACAAGCCATCAAACATCATGTAAGATTATATTAAGAATGGGAAAAGTGCCACCCTAAACATGCAGGTGTGCCAAATTCCCGCACTATATTGAGGCATGACATGAGCAGGTTTTCAAGACGCACCTTTGTAATTAGCGGTGCCAGTGTTCCAATTTTGGCCGCATGTGGCAATGGGCTAAATTCCCGTGCGTCTGATCGCATCGACGCGCGCGTGGATGGCGCCATAAATTTGATGTATGATGAGGTGCCAGGTTCCCGCGAATTGGCGCAAAATGCCGCCGGTATGTTGGTGATGCCCTTGGTAACCGAGGCAGGTTTTGGGTTTGGCGGGGCCTACGGGCGCGGGGCCTTGCGAATCGGGAATGCGACGGTGGACTATTACTCTGCGCTTTCGGGCAGCTTTGGTCTACAAATTGGGGCGCAACAGTATGCCCACACCTTATTTTTCATGACCAGCAACGCATTGCGGGAATTTCGGCGTTCCACGGGATGGGCTATCGGGGCCGATGTGCGGTATGCTGTTACGGATGTGGGCGAAACGCTGGGATTGGATACGACCGTTTTGCTTGATTCCGTTATCGCTGTGATCTTTGGGCAAGCGGGCCTGATCGTGGGCGCCACACTTGATGGCACACGTTATACGCGCATCATCCCATAATTTTATGTGACTTAAGGGGCGCTTTACATTTTTGCTGCGCGCGCATTAGACATGTTGCCGTAGTTTTGCTTTCATGAGCTGCCATGAATCTTGTCTTAAAATGGCTTTTGCGCCTGGGAACTTTGGCGATTATTGCGACTATGGTTGTCTTCACCATTGCGTGGTGGATTGCTGCACGCTCTATTCCAAATTACGATGCTGATTGGCGGGTTACGGGCATCACTGCGCCCGTTGAAATTGTGCGTAATACGGCCGCCGTTCCACATATATTTGGGGCGACTGACGAAGATGTCTTTTATGGGTTAGGGTTTGCCCACGCGCAAGATCGGCTTTGGCAAATGCTGATGTTGCGACGCACGGCCCAAGGGCGGTTGTCTGAACTATTTGGCCCCACCACGCTAGAGGTTGATGACCTACTGCGGCGGTTAAATTTATATGGCCACGCCACGCAATCCGTCACCGCGCTGGATCCCGAAACAATTCGGATGTTGGAGGCATATGCCCAAGGTGTAAATGCTTGGCTACGCCTCATTGGGACCGAGGCACTGGGCCGTGGGGCCCCGGAATTGTTTCTTTTCGAACCGCAAATCGCACCATGGCGCCCCGCCGATAGTATTGTTGTAACGCTGCTTATGGCCTTGCAGCTTTCGACACATCACGAGGCAGAAGTTTTGCGCGCGCGTGCCGCGTTAGGTTTGGAAAATCCTGCGCGTTTGATTGATCTTTTGCCCGATGCGCCGGGAACGGGCGTGGCCGCCTTTGGCGACTATGCCAGTTTATTTGGCACACATCCACAGCAATTTGCCACAGCCCGCACACAACCACGCCATCCTTTGCATCCAAATACCCATGGCCCCACACGCGGCGGTGCATCAAATGCCTTTGCCGCCGCGCGCCACCGATCTGCGGCGGATGGGGCGCTTTTAGCAAATGATCCGCATATGGGGTTAAGCGCCCCTGCGATATGCTATTTGGCGCGGCTAGATCTGCAAACCGGGGGGGTTATTGGGGCCACCATCCCCGGTGTGCCCGTGATTTTATTAGGGCGTTCTGAACGGCTGGCCTGGGGTATGACGGCGGCATATTTAGATGACATTGATCTTTATGTTGAACAGCTTAACCCAGAAAATCCCGAAGAATACCGCACGCCAGAAGGGTGGGCGCGTTTTGAGACGCAGCGCGAAATCATCAACGTTGCGGGCGAAGCCCCGGTGACAATCACACTACGCCAGACGGAAAACGGCCCTGTGATCCCTGGCACGCATTTTAATATGGGTACCGTGACCCCACCAGGCCATGTGATGAGCATGGCATGGACGGCGCTAACAGACGAAAACACCTCAATCCAAACTGGCCTAAGCCTAATGCGGGCAAATAGTTTAGAAGATGGGCTGAACGCAGGCAGACATTTTGTGGCACCGGCGCAAAACCTCATGCTTGCCGCGGATGATGGGCGGATTGCGATGCAGGTTATTGGGCGCATACCTTGGCGTTTGACGGCCCATGAAACCCAGGCCCGTATGCCCGCCCCCGGATGGATTGCGGAAAACCGATGGCAAGGCACATTGCAATACTTTGCCAATCCTACCTTTGCTAATCCTGAAAGCGGGCTTTTAGGGAACACAAACAATAAGATATTGGAACGTGATTTTCCCTTACATGTGTCGTATTTTTGGGGCGATACACAAAGGATAACGCGCCTACAGCGTTTGTTAGAAGAACGCGAAGTTCACACACGCAACAGTTTTATCGAAGCACAGCTCGACACCGTTTCCGCCGCCGCGCGTAATGTCTTGCCATTAGTTGCACGCGATTTATGGTTTACAGGCGAAATCGCGCCTGAGGGCACCCCAGAACGACGACGCCAGCGTGCGTTGGCACTGTTGGCCGAATGGAACGGTGAAATGAACGAACATCTGCCAGAGCCTTTAATTTTTGCGGCCTGGATGCGGGAACTTCAACAACGTTTGATCCGTGATGATTTGGGCGCATTGGCCGATGAATTTGTGACAGTTGAGCCATTGTTCATCGAACGTGTCTTTCGCAACGTGAACGGGGCCGGCACATGGTGCGATGTGCGCCCATCCACTGTTGAGGAAGATTGCACAACAATCGCCCGCACCGCACTTGATGACGCCTTACAATTTTTAGAGGATTTGTATGGCTCAGACGTCGAAAGTTGGCGTTGGGGGGCCGCACATGAGGCGCGCCATACGCATCCGGTTTTGGGGGATACACGCCTATTTTCCTGGATCGTGAACATTCGACAATCGACATCGGGGGGGGATTTTACGCTACAACGGGCAGCAACATCGGGCATCCTGCCCGATCCGTTTGCTAACATACATGCAGCAGGATACCGCGGTGTTTATGATTTTGCCGATCCCGATAGTTCGGTTTTTATCATTGCCACGGGTCAATCGGGCCATCCATTAAGCCGCCATTATGATGATTTAGGCGAACTGTGGCGGCGTGGTGAATACATTCCCATGGCGCTTGATCCAGAACTGGCGCGTGCGGGGAATTTGGGTGTGACAACACTAACCCCCCGATAATTGTATCTTTTTCACGTCCGAATTTATGAAAGATGGGGGATATACGTGGATATTTATAAAAACCGAATCCTGCTTCTGCGTATTATACGTTAGAGCCTGCGCTATGCGTTCCAACGTTATCTTTGGAAAATGTCTATTCCTATGACCCTGCTTTATAACACCTCCGCTGCATGGGCCGAGGCCCCGCAAAAAAACATTGCTGTGTTTGGAATGTCCGGGTTAGGCAAAACGCGATTGGCCCAACTGTTGCGGGCTGGGGGGGATTGGTACCACTATTCCGTCGATTATCGAATCGGCACGGCCTATATGGGCGAATATATCGAAGATAACTTGAAATCTCAGGCGATGACGGTGCCGTTTCTGGCCGATCTACTGCGTTCTGATTCCATTTGCATTCGGTCGAAAATACGTTTTGAAAACCTGTCGCCGCTTTCGACATTTTTGGGCAAACCCGGGGCACGCGACAAAGGCGGTCTTAACATTGATGAATATATGCGGCGCCAAGCCTTGCATCGGCGGGCAGAAATTAACGCACTGTTGGATACACCGTCCTTTATCGCGCGTGCCCGTGACTTATATACATATCCACACTTTATCTGTGATACAGGTGGCTCAATTTGTGAGGTTGTGAATCCACATGACCCAAAAGATGAAGTTTTGGTTACGCTTTCAACCCACTGCCTTTTGGTATGGATAAAAGACCCTGCAGGCTATACCGATGAATTGATCCGCCGTTTTGATCGCGATCCTAAGCCGTTGTATTATAATCCGGAGTTTCTGTTGTCGCTATGGCAACGCCACCTCGATGAAACCGGGCTGACCCCCGATGCCGTGGACCCGAATACGTTTGCACGGGTGGCGTTTACCCATGCTATGGCCCACCGTGCCCCGCTTTACCATGCGATGGCGGAAAACTGGGGGGTAACTGTACAAGCGGCCGAGGTAGAGACTGTGCGCGACGCCCAAGATGTGGTCGCGTTGATCGCACGCGCACTGGCACAACGGGATGTGCGTGCCTAAATCCATTGGCACAAAGGAAAATCCATGCCAATCAAACTGCCCGATACTTTACCTGCCTACGACGTTCTCGCGAACGAAGGGGTTATGGTGATGTCCAACACCGTCGCAGCACGCCAAGATATTCGCCCACTGCGCATCGGTTTGTTAAACCTGATGCCAAAAAAAATTCAAACCGAAACGCAATTTGCGCGTCTTATTGGGGCCACGCCGTTACAGATTGATTTCCATCTCATCCGTATGACCGAACATCAAACAAAAACCACATCCGCCACCCATATGGAGGCATTTTACCGCCCCTTTGCCGAGGTTGCAGATAGCCAAGATCGTTTTGACGGCCTTATCATCACGGGTGCACCCATCGAACACCTGCCTTTTGAAGATGTTACTTATTGGGACGAACTAAAAACAGTAATGGCATGGATCAAATCCCACGTGCACGCGACCTTTGGCGTGTGTTGGGGCGGCATGGCGATGCTTTACCATTTCCATGGCGTCAATAAACATATGCTAAATACAAAGGCATTTGGATGCTTTCGGCACCGCAATCTTGCCCCCACATCCCCCTATTTGCGTGGGTTTTCCGATGATGTTTTGATCCCAGTGAGCCGTTGGACAGAAATGCACCAAAATGAAATCGACAACATCCCCGGCCTGCACACATTAATCGGTAGTGATGATGCAGGCCCCTGCCTGGTCGAAGATGCACACCACAACGCGCTGTATATTTTCAATCATTTTGAATATGACAGCACCACATTAAAAGAAGAATATGATCGTGACATCGCTGCCGGTGTGCCCATTCACGTGCCGATAAATTATTATCCAAACAACGACCCCCGCGAAGTTCCCACCAATCGTTGGCGCAGCCACGCCCATTTACTTTATGGAAATTGGATCAACCAAATCTATCAATCCACACCATTTGATTTGAACGAAATTGGTAAATCTCATTAAAAACGAGACTTATAAATCTAATTTTAATTAGATATTTCTTTGTATTAATCATTTATAAATAAATTTTTATTTCTAAACAAATATTATACTTATGATTATGACCAAAGCACAAATGCGGGCAACAGTACCGCAACGGGCAGCAGAATTTGAAAAACGCATCGGTCAATACCTGCGTGATTGTTATCCAAACTTAGCTTTTGATGATGATACCTTGTTATTAGACCGTATCGCGCGCGCGCATCGGTATGCACGTGAATTGGGCTTTACCAGCGACCAACATGTGGTTGATGTTGTTGAAGCCTGTGCGTTATTGGGTGGTGAAGTTTATCAACACGTCCTTTTCCAGCGTATCGTGAAAAACCCCACCTGGCATAATGAGGAAAAATGTCAGGCCATTCGCACCCATATTATAGCCATATCCCCAAAAGCGAAATTGTAAATGCAGGATTTTAGCACTACACAAGATGTGACCGATCCGGTTGCCCGTTGCCCATCGAATTGTGATGAGGCCATGAACCTAGTTATGGAGGACGTGAACCGTATCACCCGCGTCCCCGATCCGTTAGAACGTAACGCCGCCATAACGCAGGCGTATCGTAATTTGGGGGAACGTTCACCATTTAATTATTGGATCCGTTTGGCGGGATATGTATCTACCCAAGGCGGGTGTGCAATGCAACAAACACAACGCTTTGGTGCTGAAATACTGATTAATAAAGAAAATGCTTTAGAAGCCTTAATGGACGCGAATACTACGATTTTCTCATCGGTTTATCCGCCTAATGAATTTATGCAGCGGTGTGGGTTTGAAAAATTAAAAGAATGTAATAATGGCGGGGCATTTGAGCCGGAGATCGATGAAGACTTAATGGCCGGCCTTGAGGCGCTGCACAACGGCAACTGGCGTAGGGCGGCAGATTTGATTGCAGTATATGAACAGATGGAAGTCGTGCAACCAGTTTACGAAAGGCATTCGAGAGTTTTCAATCAGATGGAAAACGCTGATAACTGGGTACCAGGAGATCAAACCTCAATCCCTGTGTCATATGAATGTACGCGCGATAATCTCGTCTCACTTGGCAATCTAGAAATACAAAATCCAGAAGATCGCGTTCAATACTATCATCTGCTTATGGATCGGACGATGCAGATTGAGGGATTGAGATGAGGATTTCTCTATTTGCCTTTGCAATCATCTTGATCATCACACTTTTCTTTCTTGGAAGGAATCTAACACCAATGCCTACACTAGATCGTCCTATTGTGACCGTGAATGCGCACATTCTAGATCGTTATGTCGGTTATATTCGTGATAATAATCTTGCCGATGTCGAAAATCGTGCGCGGGAAAGAGAGTATTCGGATCGTATGCCAAGTTACTTAACGGCACCTGCGGCGAATGATAATCCCAATGCTCCTGGCGGCATCATCGTAAATTACGACCATCCCGATTGCCCCGTTACCCTGCCCGCCGGACGACAATTTATGTTTGGTCAAACTGGTGGTATTATTGATCATATAGGTGGTTTTTTTCCGCTTGAACCATTATCCTGGGATGACATGCAGGCGGAAATACTCCGATTAATCGCCGTGTTCGATAATGCCGGGTGGGTGCGTAGCCGGGGGCAACACGGCCCGGATATTGGTATTCGCACGGAAATTACCCCTGAACATTTGGCCGTATTCCCACCTAACACACCCAAATGGGTCAACATTGGGTTTTGGGAACAGTGCGACAATTCCTATATCAAGGTGCAGGTGCAGGTGCGCCATTACAATAGTTCTTCCCCTGGATCATTCATCCCGCCCGCACCGTTATCCGACCCACTTGATCCCTTTGCTGAGGATCAGTTTTTATTTCTGGTGCGGTTCCGCATCGATCAATACAGTCCCGTGCACAATGAATTGACTCTTCTACGAAACATGCGGCGGATTGATGTAAACGGCGATCCAGATGAAGCTATCCCATTGGCCACATGGTTGGATGATCCCGATTGGCGCCCAGAGGGATGGCAGGGCATATATGTGCCTTAGTGTGATAAACGGTGCTGATCGTATAAAAACCATCAACGAATAGTTTAGAAAAATATAACTTTAACATTGATTTAATGATAAAATCAACTATGAAATTATTTCAATGCCAAAACGCGGGTATCATCACGGTAATTTGCGCCAGGCATTGGTTGATGCCGCCCTTCACCTTATCCAAGAAAAAGGGCCTAATGGTTTTACCCTTTCAGAGGCTGCAAAAAATGCAGGCGTAACCCCCGCCGCCGTCTATCGCCATTTCGACGGGCGCGAATCCTTAATCGCAGAATGTGCGTTGCAAGGGCATGAAATTTTTGCCGATCTCATGGCCTTTGCCTTTAATAATGGGCAACCTTCGGCCCTTGCGGCGTTTGAGGCAACAGGGCGGGCATATCTGGCTTTTGCGCGCCGACATCCGGGCCATTACATGGCAATGTTTGAAAGTGGCACATCAATGAACGCAACCCCGGAATTGGCGGTGGCGGCGGCGAAATCGCGTTCCGTTTTGGAACGTGCGGCCGAGGGGTTATCCGCCCACGTTCCACCGGAAAAACGCCCACCCCCTGAAATGTTTTCAGCACATGTTTGGGCGATGAGCCACGGGGTCGTTGAATTGTTCGCACGCGGGCGGCCTGGGGCGGCCTCTCCCTTTGCGCCCGAGGATTTGTTGGAAACAGGCATTGGTATTTATTTGCGTGGTCTAGGCCTGATCCCACCAGATGAATTTTAACAATGAGGTTTCAAATAATCGGCACATCGCATATGTGTGTGGGCACCGATACCATCAAAATAATCTTGCACTTGCCGCACAGTCACAGCATTTTTATGTATGGGCAAAAGCCATCTAAAAAGGAAAACCCGATGCCACTGCGCCCCATCACAGATCAATTCAGCGTGTCAGACCAAATCACACCACAGGATATGGCCGCATTCGCCGCGCAAGGCATACGCACAATTATTTGTAACCGCCCAGACCAGGAGGTCCCGCTAACCCATCAATCCAATGCCATGCAAACCGCGGCAGAGGCGGCAGGGCTGACCTTTATTTTTAACCCGATCGTGCCTAATGGTTTAACAGAGGCGAATGTATCAACCCAAATACATGCAATCACACAAACCGACGGTCCGGTTGTTGCATACTGTGCCACGGGCAACCGGTCGACTACGGCGTGGGCGCTGGGGGTTGCAGGCGATATATCACCCGATGACGTTATCAAACGTGCCGCAGCGCAGGGATATGATCTTTCCAGCCTACGGTCTGAATTACAGCGACGTGCGACAGGATCAATATAAAAAATATCGATCCATCCGTAGCGGGGAACAATATCTAAAATTCATCCTGCCCCAAAAACCCATACAATACCAAACAACAAAAAAGGTATCGCCACATGTCTGCCGCATCTCGCAAACCCTGGCGCGATTGGGCGGCGGACAGCATGATTAGGGTCTTGTTTTGGATATTATTTCGTCTGTCTTATCCCCGTCGCGTGGCCATTATGGGCCAAATCATGCGTGGTATTGGCCCCCTAATCGGATACCGCGCACGGGCCGAGGATCAGTTGGTTTATATTTTTCCATCAATGCCGATTGCAAAACGACGCGAGGTTGTGCGCGATGTCTTAGATAATTTTGGCCGCACATTGATTGAAAACTATTCTACCAAAGATCAACTGCGTTGGGCGCAACGTTGGCAACCAAATGGCCCTGGATGGGAGATTTGTGAAAAAGCACGCAAAGATGGGCGCCCAATTTTGTTCATTTCGGGGCACTTTGGAAATTACCAAGCCGCGCGCGCCGCAATGAACGTGCGAGGATATAAAATGGGGGGTCTTTATCGCCCTATGAACAACCCCTACCTCAACAATCACTATATCGCCTCGGTCGAAGGTGTTGGCGGGGGGGCCTTTGCACGCGACCGCAAAGGGTTGGCACAGTTTGTCAAAACCCTACGCAATGGTGGCCAAGGTGCCATGTTAATAGATCAGTATTTTGCGGGGAGTGAACCGCTTGATTTTCTTGGTCAACCTGCGCCTACAGCACTATCTGCGGGGGAAATAGCCTTGAAATACAAAACTTTACTGATCCCAATTTATGCTGAACGAATGTCTAATGGTATTGATTTTCACGTTTGGGTTGAAGCACCGGTTCCCCACACGGACGCGCGAACCATGACCCAAGCCCTAAACGATAGTTTGACCGCCCGTGTTCGCCACAGTCCGGGACAATGGTTGTGGGTTCATCGACGATGGAAACCTTGGCGGCACCCCCCACCACCACAAGGTATACATTAGTTTACGCGCACGGCACCCAGGATGGGGCCATGGTTTTCAGATTGAAACAAAACCACATGCGGCAAGTCGTTTTCAAGTGTCAAGTCCGTTGAAAACGGGGTTTGCCCATCCCATTCGGCCATGACTGTCCAAGATCGAACAACGTTATAGTGGTTGGTTAATCGACCGGCATTTTCACCACGGGCCACATCGACTGTATCATGCGGCATATATGAAACCAGATGCACATCTAACCTTTGGCCCCGTGAAGCGGTGTTGACAAATTCGGCCTCGATACGATGCGCACCATTATCATCGTTACGGATCACAGAAATTAACATCGGTTCGTTTGCCGCAGTATGCCGCATAATCAAATCGGCAATTTCCATTGGACGATTGCCCATCACATGATGCTGACCATCAACAATCATTTGCGGTGTGTAAACCATCGGAACACCGGCCGCATGGCTGTATCCGCGTTGACGGCGGGTGAATTGGGGGGACGCAAATGTATCAACCCACCCAATATAATCCCAATAATCAACATGCAGCGCCAGCGCGATTACATCCGCCCGCTGGGACAATTCCCCTAATAGATCGTTTGCAGGGGGGCACGCTGGACATCCTTGCGATGTAAACAGTTCAATAACTACGGGGTTTTCCTGCGCGTAAATACCCCCAGATGTGGCCATATGAAATGTAAACACCCAAAGGATTGGTTTGACAAGAAAACGCATTGCATAACATCCGGATTGAACTGTGGATTTATCATATATTATTTGCCCATCTCGGCATATACCAATCAAGCCTTTGCGAGCAGACGTTACCAAACATTATTGGCCAAACCCATTACCCCATCGCACACCCGATGCTTGAACGTTGTGGTAGGATGCGGCACCACCTTCTCAAATTAGATGAATTAACGTTTTGATCTGTGTTCCGAACGCATGACTTGCCCATGGTTAAACAATCTTTTAACCTACTTTGAAAGAAATGTTGAGCAGAAGGTGATGAGTTACAATGCTTTGTAGATCGGGCGCACCATTTTTACCATAATGAATGATTTAATACATGCCTGACACGGAACTACCCAAATCTGATATGCAACTGCTTTCTAATGTAAACATACTTACCTTTAGAAAAATTTTGCTACGGTATTGGGTGAACGATCACGCTTGGCTACGTGCAATTCTGTCAAATTTTTATCAGGTCGATGATGCCCTTTATCGATCAAACCACCCCAGCCCACGGCGGCTATCGCATTTGCAACGGCGGGGCATACAATCCGTTTTGTCGTTGCGGGGGGGGGCCAGTAATACACCAAACATACTGGAAAGGGGTGCGTGCGCGCGGCTGGGCTTAGATTTACGGTTTATTCGTATGCGCACCGGTGTTTTGGCACCCCCTGAAACGTTATTAGAGCTTATAGAACAACTACGCACGATGCCAAAACCAATGCTGGTTCATTGTAAATCAGGGGCAGATCGAACAGGGCTGGCCGTCACGTTGTATTTACACGTTCTAAAGAACATACCCCTAGATCAGGCGCGGCGCGCGCTGAGCTGGCGATACGCGCATTGGAAATGGGGACAGGCCGGTATTATCCATGCCCTGCTTGACACTTATGCAGCGGATCACATCACCACTGGAGTTGATTTTGAAAAATGGGTTACATCGCATTACAACCCTGATGCGATTACGGCCGCTTATCACGGCTTACATCGGGCCAAGGCCCCGTCGGCATAACATGCCGTCGTGTGGCAACACCAACACGGGCAATCATACGCATTCCCATGCGTATCTGTGCCATGACCCGCCGCATGCGATACCACAAACGATCCACGAACGACAAATGTTTTAGCGAAGGTTTTTGTGCCATATCAATGAACGATATGGTTTGCACAGCATTTGAAATACCATAAGCGCTACATTGATCAAGTTGCACCGCCAATGCCGGATCGGCCTGATAACTTATTAAACCCGGACATGCGCTAATAAGCGCGTCGGAGGGCGCGGCCCCCTGACTTGCATAAGTCAGCAGCTTTTTCGCACCACTGGGCCAAATCACCATGGCGGCCGATCCCGTTCGATCCTGATAAAGCCTGCGTATCGCAACCCGCGCATGCGGTATGCGTGCCACAAGTTTTTTCCGCCCCCGCGTTTCCAATGTGATATGATCAATCCCCTGCAATCCGGCCACATCATTCAAAAAATGCGGTAATGTTGTCGCTAACACGGCGTCATCTTCCAACACCAAACAGGGGACGCCGCGATCAAGAATTTGACGCCACGCAACTATATGGGACGCACAAAGCGCCATTTCTGTTACCCGCAATGGTCTTTGCCAACGATGCCAGACTGGATCAGCCTTAGGCGGGGTCAATGTATCAGGTGTAACCGCCTCTATACGTTCCCACAACAGGTTTAAGGCCTCCATTTGCACCCTCATAAAGGCCATGCGATCTGTCGCATGGGCCAGATTGATAATAAGCGCCGTTATCATATTAAAATTGCCCATCGAAAATTTCAAAATACCGATCAACGACACGCGCCTTGGTGAAATGGGCCCCTAACGTCGCACGCCCCCCCGCCACCAAGTGTGCGCGCAAATCAGGATCGGCCCTGATCCGCTTGATGGCTTTGGCCATGGCGACATCATCACCGATCGGTATCAAAAGGGCATCTTTCCCATCACGCACAAACCACTGTGGCCCCTCGGTGGCGGTGGACACCACCGGCACGCCCACATGCCATGCCTCTAAAATTACATTTCCCAAAGGTTCATGCCGCGACGGCATGACAAAACAATCGGCGGATGCAACCATGTGCATCGGTTCCTCTAACCATCCCCAAAATCGGACCCGATCACCGATACCCAGTGCATCGGCTTGGGCGCGCAATTCTGCCTCGTGATCGCCCGTGCCGGCCAACCATAACCACGCATCCGGAATACGTGCAGCCGCTGCAATTAAGGTATCAAACCCCTTGCGCCCTATGAAACGCCCTACACCGGCAATTACAAAGGCGTGTTCGGGCGTGGCGTGTTCGGCACGAAGAACGGGCGAGACAGTAATTTGTTTGGCAAAGTTTGATACCACGTGCACCGGGCGCGCCCACCCAAGATCACGGCAGGCCTGCGCAATACCCGGCGTGTTTGCAACGATCAAATCGTTACGCCGGAAATTCCGCAAATGCCGGGGATAATCTCCCAATCGGGTCAATCTTACCGCGCTTGGGTAAGTCGGGATCATGCGCGATGATCGCGACATCCACGCCATGATAACATCGGGTTGCCACGCCGCAATCATCCGCCGCACACGCCACGCTATGATTGGCGATGTTAGGGATAATCGGCGGTAGTGTGTTGTGGTAATTGGGCCCAATGGCGCAATATCGTCATGCCACAGGCGGTTGGGTCGCGTTACAAAACGCTGCTCGGCACCACGATCGGCAAAGGCCTTAACCAAATTGACGAAAAAGCGTTCCGCGCCGCCCTCTTTGCCAAAATGCATATGCACGATCTTTTTGGTCATGCGCGCCAACGCTTTTCGTTTAGACGATACTGCCGCAATCGCCGGGTATAACGTGCCTGATAGCGCGCATTGTGTATCATTTGCCCAATCACCGATCGTCCTGATCGCGCGGCGCGGCGCACAGCCCCGATCGTGCCCGTGACAGCAGCCTGATCGCCCACAAAAACAGGGGGCGGCAAAATCAAAGCCACGCGCAAACCAGTTTCCCAAATGAATTTTTGATCTTCATCAACGGGGCGAAAAAATGGTACCGCCCGGGCAATAAGGCGGCCCGCCGCCTGTTTGGTTATCCCATATCCGATCAAGCATGTGGGCACACGATACGGAATACCAATACGATAAGGGCCAAGGTTTTGTTCAAAAACCATCCTTGGGTTGGTATCAAAAGAAAAAAGTTTCACCATATCCCACAGGCTTTGCGATACACTCAAACGCGCTAATTTGTCTGCCAAGCTATCGTCGGCGGCAAAATCATCTTCAAATATAAATCCGCCGTTTGCATCCCCCGTGGCAATGGCACGCCATGCTGCAATATGGCTTAGGTAACATCCGATTTCAGGGCGGACCAATTTGTGTTTTCCATCCCGTGCGTTACGGGCGGCATCGTAAACCGCGTCAACCGCGCCCTGTGACATGGCCCAACCATTCACCGCCTCTAGCCGTTGCCAAGGTAAACCTGCGACGTCGAGTTGGCGTGCACTGTTTTCCATCCGCTGATGATTATCAGCAAGGTTAATAACATAGGATGGCCACACTTGGCTTTGTCTTTCTTTTTAGATGGGAATGATTTACGAAAGCGTTCGTGCCATGGCAAGTTTGGGTATAGCACATAATAAACAATGGGGCGATACTGTCGCGCCAGGGCCAATCAAACGATCGAAATCGCATGTCACAAACGATTCTGGTTTTTGTAATTAATCTTGATCGGCGGGCTGATCGGCTGCAGCGCATCAATGCGCATTTGGCGGATCGTGGTGTTACTTTTCACCGGCAGGCGGCCTGTGACGCGCACATGGTCCCGGAACATAACATTGCAAAAATTGTGCACCCTACAGGGCCGCTTGGGCCGATTGGCTTGGGGGATCGTGCCTGCACAGTCAGCCATACCTGGGCGTGGGCCGCATTTTTAGATACCAGCATATCGCATGCTTTGTTTTTAGAGGATGACATATACCTCGCACACGATTTGGCCCCTACCCTGGCGACAACGGCATGGATTCCGCCCGAAACCCATGCCGTAAAATTAGAAAAATATAACGAAGGCGCATCGCGCCTGTTGTTGGCCGCCGCCATTGGGAAAACCCCCATGGGCCGCGCCCTGCATCCTTTGCGATCGCGCCATGTGGGGGGGGGGGCGTATATTCTATCACGCCGGGGGGCCGAGGTCGCCCTGCGCCACAAGGGGCGTTATCGTGTGCCGGTGGACCATTTTTTGTTTAACAATACCGTGTCGCCCATCCATACCCTTCTGAACCCCACAATAACTGTGCCCGCGATGGCCACACAACGCATGTATACCTATGATTCAGACATCGCACCATTGGGAAAGGCCGCACGCCCCACGGGATGGCGGAAACGCATACGCACGTTGCGGCGCGGGATGGCCGAATTAAATCAAGCCCCCCGTCAGGTTGTGACCATGGCCCTAGGCCGCGCACGTTTTATGGACGTGCGTTACCAAGATCATCCTTTCCCCAACCCAAGCCCCACTTAACCATCACTGATAACTTGCCTTGGTGGGGGCGTTTGGCAGGCGCGCGATCGGCAAAATAACAAGGGCATAGGCAGAGCAAAGCGGAGGCACGCCACATAAAACATAACACATTACGAGATTCACAACGAGACCGCGGATCGGACGCGTAGACCGTAAAATAATAGCAGCACTTAGCAACTGCGTAACAAGCACAGTAAATGGTGGCACGGGCTGCGCCGCTTACGCAGAGGCTCGTCTTAACATACCACCATACACAGCACCCTAGATAAACTGAACAACCCTGGGCCGAACTGGGTCACAAACACAGATGGCCGCATAACTGGAACATGCCGCGGAAAACTTATAATTTGTCACACGGCGGATAAAGTCGCGGGACACAATACAACATAAGTATTTAATAATAAATGGAAATCACCCCCGCCATGGAGCGGGCAGCGGGAATCGAACCCGCACCAAGAGCTTGGAAGGCTCGTGTGATACCATTTCACCATGCCCGCGTCTGCGCCACCTTGGCTACTGGATGGCGGATTATAGGTCAAGGTCACGTGTGGCTGATAAATCCGATGGTCGTATCAGCCACAGTTTTTATGGTAGGGCCCCCTGTGCCAAATGGCAAAGGTATACCTAGCCCCCGATCGGGCATTCTGGTATGTGCCGTTCTATGTTGAGGATTGATAACATTTCCCATTCCATTGCTGGCCACCCGCTTTTTGATCGGGCTAGTGCCGTGATCCCACAGGGACACAAAGTGGGTGTTGTGGGCCGAAACGGGGCGGGGAAAACAACACTATTTCGATTGATCCGTGGGGAATTAACACCAGATGCCGGGCAGATTGACCTACCCGCCCGGGCGCGCGTGGGCGGCGTCGCACAAGAAGTGCCTGGCAACGATGTGAGCCTTATCAACACAGTCCTGGCCGCCCATACGGAACGTGCAACATTGTTGGCTGAAGATACGAACGATCCCGCGCGGATCGCCGAAATCCAGGCCCGCCTGGCCGATATTGATGCCTGGTCGGCCGAGGCACGGGCGGCCACCATCTTAAAAGGACTAGGGTTTACACAGGCCGAACAACACATGCCCTGTTCGGCATTTTCCGGCGGCTGGCGCATGCGCGTGGCGTTGGCCGGTGTTTTGTTCGCACAGCCCGATTTATTATTGTTGGATGAACCTACCAACTACCTCGATCTTGAAGGGGCTTTATGGTTGGAGTCATATCTGGCAAAATATCCTCATACCGTGTTAATTATTAGCCATGATCGAGGGCTATTGAACCGCGCCGTGGGCCACATTTTGCACCTAAACGATCAACGCCTAACGCTTTATTCCGGCGGTTACGATGCCTTTGCCCACAGTCTGGCTGAACGCCGCGCGGCACAAGCGGCCACTGCCAAAAAACAAGCAGACCGTCGCGCGCATATGCAACGTTTCGTAGATCGGTTTCGCGCCAAGGCCACCAAGGCAAAACAGGCGCAAAGCCGGATAAAAATGCTAGATAAAATGGAACAAATCCGCGCGCCCGAAGATGTGGGGCGCACTGTGTTTACCTTTGCCGCGCCCGAAATCCTATCTCCGCCTATTTTACGGCTAGAGGACGTTTCGGTGGGATACGATGGTAAGGCGGTTTTGAAACGCATGACCTTGCGCATAGATCAAGATGATCGCATCGCGCTTTTGGGCCGCAATGGCGAAGGGAAATCAACTCTATCCAAACTATTGGCCGGAAAACTGCATCCATTGACGGGGCAGATTATAACAGCGTCAAAACTACGCGTAGGATATTTTGCACAGCATCAGGTTGATGAATTATCTTTGGAGGATACCCCCCTGCAACATCTGCAACGGGTGCACGGCGATGTGCCTGCCGCAAAATTAAGGGCACGGTTGGCCGGTTTTGGCCTAGGTCCGGATCAGGCGGAAACCGCCGTGCAATATCTTTCAGGGGGGCAAAAGGCCCGCCTTTCCCTGCTATTGGCAACGCGCAACGCCCCGCATTTATTGATCTTGGACGAACCCACAAACCACCTTGATATCGAAAGCCGTGAGGCATTGATCGAAGCGTTGACCGCTTATTCCGGTGCGGTGGTTTTGGTCAGCCATGATATGCATTTGCTTAACTTGGTGGCAGACAGGCTTTGGTTGGTCAAAGACGGTGCGGTGATGCCTTACGAGGGTGATTTAGAACGTTACCGCACAATGGTTGCAGAGGGCGCAAAACCACTACAAAATCAAGGCCAACCTACGAAAAAAACACCACAACATCCCACCAAACAAGATCTTAAAAATTTGCGCGATACTGTGCGCACGTGTGAGGTGCGCCTAACTAAAATCGAAGATATGCGCGATAAATTAGCAAAAAAATTGGCCGACCCTGACCTTTATACAGAAGCCCGAGTAAATGAATTGGCGGTATGGCAGAAAAAATATGCTGAAATTATGGACGGCTTAGAACGGGCAGAGACCCTGTGGATCACCGCCACCGAACGCCTTGAACGCGCCGAAAATCAGGCCGCCTAATCCCTTAGCCCCCGCATGGAAATTGCCACCTATATCCCCGCTTTTACCGCACTGTTTGTTATTATCGATCCAATCGGATTGGCCCCTATTTTCGCGGCTTTAACCCAAGGTATGGCGCCCACATTACGCCGCCGCATTGCAGGGCGCGCATGTCTTGTCGCGCTGGGGTTGTTAACATTGTTTGGGTTAGCCGGCGAAGCGGTGCTAAATTTTTTGGGTATTTCCATGCCCGCCTTTCGCATTGCCGGAGGTGTGTTGTTGTTTCTAACTGCACTTGAGATGCTGTTTGAACGCCGTGCGCAGCGCCGCGCAGGTCAGGTGGACCAAAGCCATGCTGATGATCCTTCCGTTTTTCCATTGGCAATCCCGTTAATCGCTGGTCCAGGGTCGATCGCCACAATGTTGCTGTTAACGGGGCAAGACGGGCAAAACATTATGCATGTGGCGATTATTCACGGGGTTATGGGCATTTGCCTGGCCTGTGTTTATGGATTATTTTTATTGGCAACCCCGTTGGAACGGTTATTGGGCCCCACAGGCATTACTGTTGTAACGCGCCTTTTAGGGATGTTGTTGGCCGCGCTGTCGGTGCAATTCATGATTGATGGAATGCGCGATCTGGCTTTGATTTAAGCAAGATATGCCTATGTAAGGTACAGTGCTTGTGTGGCTGTGCCGCCCACATCGCCAAATAAACACTCAAACATAAAATGGATCTAGACCATGACGGGCGATCAAATCGGAAATTTAAGTTACCTGGTGCTTTTGGGGACTGTTTTGATCGGTTGGCTTTTGGTTGCGAACCGTGGAAATTGGGGCAAATTGGCACGGTATGCAGCAACTTGGGTATTTATTTTTTTGGGTGGTGTCGTGGCCATCGGGCTTTGGATGGATATTCGCACCGATGTGATACCGCGCCAATCGGTCATAATGGATGGCGCGCGCATCGAGGTGCCGCGCAGCGCGGATGGGCATTTCTACCTAATGCTTGATGTCAACGGCACCCCAACCCGTTTTGTGGTTGATACAGGGGCCACCGAAATCGTTCTACGGCAAGAAGACGCCGAACGTGCCGGCATTGCGATGAACGATTTGGTGTATTCGGGCCGTGCGTTCACCGCCAATGGCGTGGTAAATACCGCCCCCGTTGTGTTGGATGCTGTCGCTTTGGGCGGGGTCGTCGATCATCGGGTGCGGGCCATCGTTAATCGCGGGGACATGGCCGAAAGTTTACTGGGCATGCGTTACCTTCAACGTTTCGATCGGTTGGAAATCGCCGATGGACGGTTGGTTTTAGAAAGATAATACAGACCCTTAAAATTATTACTGCATGGAAAAATCCGCCGCACTGTTAAACGGAGATGTTGTTGCTCGCATCGCCGCCATACGCGCAGCAAATTCCAACGCTGCAATAAGGCTGGTGGCTTGGGCCTGCCCTTTGCCCGCGATGTCAAATGCGGTGCCATGATCGGGCGATGTGCGTATGAACGGCAGGCCCAACGTAACATTCACACCGCTTTCAAATGCCAAGGTTTTTATCGGAATCAGCGCCTGATCGTGATACATGGCCACGGCCACATCGTAACGTGTGCGGGCGGCGGCGTGAAACAATGCGTCCGCCGGATGTGGCCCGGTGATATTCATGCCTTCAGCCTGTAGGGCGGCAATGGCCGGGGCAATGATGGTCTGTTCTTCATGCCCCATGGCCCCACCTTCACCTGCGTGGGGGTTCAACCCCGTCACGGCAATGCGCGGGGTTTCAATTCTAAAATCCTGACGTAAGGCCATATCGGTAATCCGAATGGTCGTTGTTATCAGATCGTGGGACAGCGCACGCGGCACATCGGCCAACGCGATATGAATCGTGACCGGCACCACACGCAATGGATCCGCGGCCAACATCATGACCACTCGATCCACCCCGGCCAAATGCGCCAAGTATTCCGTATGACCCGGATATTGAAAATTGGCCCCATCTTGCAGTGCTTTTTTGTGAATGGGCCCTGTGGTTAACGCCGCCGCCTGCCCCCGCTGCACCAAATCAACACCACGGGCAATCGCCCCAATCACGGCTTGGGCATTTTCAGGGTTAGGGCGGCCCGGCACCGCAGGTGCAGGGAATGAATAGGGTAAAACAGGCACCCCCCGCGATGCAGCCTCTGCCGTGTCAGTAGCGTCCGTGATGGACACTACGGGCGCACCAAATCCGTCTAGGTGTTTAGGATCGCCGATAATAAAAAATGGCAAACGCACACCTAGATGTTGCCACGCCTTTACCGCGATTTCAGGCCCAATGCCGGCAGGTTCGCCAATACTTAATGCGATAGGCCCCATAATTTTTTCTTTTCGAAAATTACGTTATAGGCGATCTTCATTTGTATCCTGATGGTTCTCTTGGTGGTGGTGCGTTACCAGTTAAGGCATGCGATATACTACGTGCTCTAGCTTCTGATTGAGTTTCAATATTGGTGATGATCCGAATCGCATAGTCACGGTCAATCTTGTTCAAACAACTCGGCGCAGGTCTAAACATAGCCTGGATAATCATTGCCAAATCCTTTGGTTCCCATATATCACTATCTTCACAAAATCTTAAAAATTCACGAATATGAAGTGCCAAGTAGTATAGTGGAACGTTGCCATAGTAATCCGGATAATGTGCAACGATTTCTCTAGCGAGTGCAAAAGTCTGATTCCGGGAAACAGATGTAGCAGGATGCAAATGTTTTTTTATGAAAGGTTCGAAAGGCAAAGACTTTCCAATCTATTAGCACGATCAGAACCAATCATATGCAAAACACGCTTAGCAGCAGAAACCATGAGCTCGTTGGTCAGTGAATGGATTAAAGGTGCAAGCGGGGTTTCCACCGAATGAATTTTTGCATTTCGTTTGATAAGAGCTTGATCCCAATCACTCAATATTTTGCGATCAATCTGATCGTCAACCTCAAAGACAGCGTCAAATAGCTTCTCTGCCACCTCGGCATCAATGGCGCTATGCAACATAGCCGCATAGCTTTCTGCCTCATCTAAAGGATAACCAAATTCTGTATCAATTCGGTTCAACAACGATATATCATATAAAGGTGCCAGTAGCGCGTTTTTTGCATTTCGGGGGCGTCCTGCAGTAATAAGCTTAGTATCTACCCATTCAACAAAAGGGTCTATACCATCTTTTACTTCTTTACCATGATTATCATTTTTCATTACCTTGACCATAGTATCGCGCAACATGACCGGCGCACCATGGGCCTCAGCCATTTCCCGATTTTTAAGGATTGATATTCGTGCCGCTGAACGAATAGAATCCCAAGGCCAATTCAATGCGATAAAAGGCACAAGACTTTTGCCAAGATCAAGACTGAAGACGTAAGCAGCAATACCCCAATGGATATGATCGACCGTAACCATATTATTGCACTTCCGTTAGAGGCAATAAACGCTGACCTTCTTGCGGCATCCAGATATTGCGCCGGTCCATTAGCAACTGTGCCGCATTTAGAAAAGCCTTGTGCGGGAAATCAGTAATAGAGTCGAAATCATAAGTCCGCAATGTCCGTCGAAAAGCTTCACCTTGATTGGCGAATTTGAGTTCCAAAAAAGGATCTGCACCACGTGATCGATCAAAATACACAAACTCATAGACTTGATGCATCCGTTTGTCCCAGTCAGTCAAGGGGCGCGCACGGCATGTCTCTATGGTAGTCATAAACCCTGTTTCATCTAATTCTCTTGTATAACTATTTATAAAATGTGTCGCCAACACAATTTCGTCTTGAGTCATCCCCGTACTGTTCCAATCAGCATGCGGCAAACTGTAATAATCAATCGCCATCAACCATCCCGATAGATTAACATTAGGTGGGTGAGATCCCGTAAATACATTAGAAAGCCAGTTTAACCATGTTTCCCACATAACCTTATCCAGCGTTGCTTCAGCGTAAGAGATAATCTTCGGCCATAAAACCGATGACCAGCTTGGAGCAAAATCTGAATATTCGATCGCCTCTTTTAAGAACTGATGCATGGCAAAGCTACCATTGTCAGGTGGCACATGAAGCAACGGGTATAATGGTTTAGCCGCGTCAAGAGCGAGACGGCTAACCAGACTCCCTGGGTTACTTATAGGATCACTCATTGTTGTATATTCCTAGACAAAATCATGGAATTGCAAGATTAGCGGGAATTGATGGTGGAAAAAAAATTGAGGGTATCATTCTGATGCCACGATAAATCAAATATCCCAAACTAACACTACCAGCAACGACAGCCGCGTCACCGATTGGGCTGCCTGTTAACCCTTCATAAGCAGCAGGATTATGCGCACCCCAATCTTGCTGTGTGGGCAAGCCGCGGGACGCCCATTGCCAAGCATCAGCAGGCACAGGCGAGCCATTTCCAGGGCCACCACATCCACGCGCCTCATGTTCTCTAAGATGATCGCGCAAATTACGTTGCTGGTCCCTAATATTAATCTGATGACGATTCCAGGTTGCGGTGCCGGGCGGTTCCGCGCCTCTAGCAATCTGCTCAGCCCAGTGTTGTTTAAGACCTTTTTCACCAGAACCATGAGAGGCATTACCATTCAAAAGGTCCTCAATTGCGCGGGATAAACATACACAAATGTTGCCGATACAACTATTGAGTGTGCGGCGCAGCTTGTTACCTTCAATTTGTCTAATAACCGGTAGCGTCATATGTATTTTCCATTATTTTTATGATTTATGTTAGAGTTACGAATCAAGTCTTAAATAGACATAAATAACTTTAATCGAATTTCTTGATAATTGGTAGTAACATCATATCAGAAGCTATATTCTCTTGTATTATGGATCGTAAACAATGATGGCATCGGCGC
>CALFSY010000115.1 GCA_937916365.1 uncultured Jannaschia sp.
AATGGCCGCTTGGGCCGAACTTAGCCCACCCCAAACCGGCGTGCCCGTGCCGGGCGCAAAGGCGGGGTCCAGCGCATCAATATCAAAACTTAGATAGCATGGCGTGGCCCCCACCCGCGCCTTCACAGCACGGGCAATGGCGGCAGGGCCTTGTTCTGTTATGGCGCGCGTATCGTAAATGGGGATCCCAAGGTTATCATCCACCACTGTGCGAATGCCGATATGGGCCGACCGCGCCACATCAATCAGCCCCTCTTGCACGGCTTTGTAACAAAATGTGCCGTGATCAATGCGGGCAAGCGCGTCATCGGGCCACGTATCGGTGTGCGCGTCGATTTGAATGAACGCTAAAGGCCCGTGGTGGGCGGCGTGCGCGCGCAAAATAGGCAATGTGATCGAATGATCGCCGCCTAGGCAAATTGCCGCTGCCCCTGCCTGCAATATAGTTTCAACGTGGGCCTGTATCCGCGCAGGCACATCGCCTGTGTAGGCATAGTCGAACGCCATATCCCCATAATCCGTTACATTAAGCGCCTCAAGCGGTGAATATCCCCCCCATCCATACGGTGGATCAAATGGTAAAAGGGATGATGCCTCTCTTATCGCGCGGGGGCCAAGCCGCGCCCCAGGGCGATTTGTAACCGCTTGATCAAAGGGGATGCCGGTTATGGCGACATCCACACCCGTTAAATCCTTTGTGTAACGACGGCGCAGAAAACTGGGCGCTCCGGCAAAGGCATTTTCATAGGCCAGCCCCTGCCCCTTTGTCTGCGTAAAAGCCAAATCGACCTGATTTTTTGCGTCCTCTAATGCCATGCTGCCCCCTACCTGCGAAACATAAATCTATTTTCGTTCGCTTAAAACTATCCTACACGCACAAAAATACTATGCGACCCGAAAAGAAACAGACAAACCATGCCCCACCTGCCCCCTTTGGATGCACCAGATATTTTGCCGATTGAACGGCTATTGCGCATTATGGCGCGGTTGCGCGACCCCGAAACGGGATGTCCGTGGGATGTTGAACAAACATTCCAAACCATCGCCCCTCACACAGTTGAAGAAGCCTACGAGGTCGCCGATGCCATCGAACGGGGCGCGCCACAGGATATTATGGAAGAATTGGGGGATCTGTTGTTGCAGGTTGTGTTTCATGCGCAAATTGCCAACGATGCCGGTCTTTTCGATTTTCATGATGTGGCCGGGGCCATCGGTGAAAAATTGGTGCGTCGACACCCCCATGTCTTTGGCCCCACGCGCCCCAACAAAACCGCCGAAGATCAGGTGCGCGATTGGGAAGCGGGAAAAGCAACCGAACGCGCGGCCAAAGCCCGCAAAGGCGTTTTGGATGATGTGGCGCTGAACCTTCCCGCGTTGATGCGGGCCGAAAAGTTACAAAAACGAGTAGCGCGCGTGGGGTTTGATTGGCCAGATATTGACCAGGTCACGGCAAAAATCACCGAAGAGGCGCAAGAGCTAACCAACGCGCGCGCAATCGGAACACAGGATGATGTTGTCGAGGAAATGGGGGATCTGTTGTTTGCGGTGGTTAATCTGGCACGACATCTAAAAATTGATCCAGAAGTCGCGTTGCGCCAAGCAAATGTAAAATTCACCAAGCGTTTTCAGTATATTGAACAGGCGCTAGAGGCTTTAGGCAAAACACCCACCAATAGCAATTTAGCCGAGATGGAGGCCCTTTGGACACAGGCAAAAACCCAACCACTTTGACCTGTCTCACATGGGTTGGCGTTTTGTATCAAGCGACACTGGCGAGATGTGTCACCAAGGGTGCGAACCGGCGGCTATTACCCGACCAATTCTAACCCCGCAAAGAAATACGCAATCTCTTGTTGTGCCGTTTCGGGGCCGTCGGACCCATGCACCGAATTTTCCCCGATCGACAATGCAAAATCTTTGCGAATCGTGCCTGGTTCGGCCTCTGCAGGGTTTGTTGCACCCATCACGGCGCGGTTTTTTGCAATCGCGTCTTCGCCTTCTAACACTTGCACAACAATCGGGGCCGATGACATGAACGTGCATAATTCGTCATAAAAGGGGCGGTCTTTGTGCACAGCATAAAATACACCCGCCTGTTGCTTGGTCAGGTGAATACGTTTGGCCGCGATAACGCGCAGGCCCGCTTCCTCTAACCGGGCGGTAATGGCACCGGTCAAATTTCGCTGTGTGGCATCGGGTTTGATGATTGAAAATGTTCGTTCCATGGTCATGGGTTTCTCCACCTATGTAGGGTCGCGGTGGCCTATCACGGGGGGGTATGATTGCAAAGGTCGGCTTTTGCTTATTTCACGGGCCCTATGCCCAAAATGCGACAATCACGACAGGCACGTATTTCCATTCTGGCACAGCATGGCCACGTATTATATGCAAACCTTATACATTGGCCGCTTAAGGATCTGATCTATGAAATGTTTTGCGCGTATTTTGGTGAGACAAATTCTTTGTGCAGGGGCTATTTTGGGGCTAATCACAACCGGCCCTTTAATGGCGCAAGACGCGGTGCCACGCCCTGTGCAACTTATGACATTGGGGGCCGATGGTGGCGACATCACACGGCAATTTTTTGGCCAGGTCGTCGCACGGCAAACGGTTGATTTGGCGTTTCAGGTTTCGGGCCAAATTATAACGCTACCTGCCAACGAGGGCGCGGTGATCCGCGGGCAGGGGTTGATCGCACAGCTAGATTTAGAGCCGTTTGAATTGCAACTCCAACAAGCGCAACTGCAATTCGATCAAGCCGAACGCGCGTTAGATCGGTTGAATCAATTAACATCGTCTGTCTCCGAGGTCGCACGCGAAGACGCCGAAACACAACTGGGCCTAGCGCGCGTGGCCGTGCGCAATGCGGAATACGCGCTGGAAAATGCCATACTGTTGGCGCCGTTTGACGCCTTGGTCGCGGCACGCAATGTTGCAAATTTCACCACCATTGCCCAAGGCACCCCCGTGGTGCGATTGCATGATGTGTCCGAACTTAGAATTGAAATCGATGTGCCAGAGGTGTTGTTCCAACGCGTAGGTGAAGATGCAGATTTAACCATCCTAGCCCGATTTCCCACCGGTGATGCGACCTATCCATTGGCCATCCGTGAATTTAACGCCGAGGCATCCTCGATCGGGCAAACATATCGCATAACCCTAGGATTGCCCCCGCAAAACGGGCTGAACGTATTACCAGGCAGCTCGGTAACGGTCATTGCAACGCTTCACAATGCCGAGGCCGCGATGATCGTGCCGTCCACTGCGGTGCGCATCGCCAATGATGGGGCAACCAGCGTGATGCGATTTATCCCACAAGACGATGAAACCGGTGTGTTAGAGGAAATTTTGGTTGACATCGAACCCACACGCGACGGGGCATTCCGTGTAACATCCGGCATCACGCCTGGGGACACGATCGTGCGTACCGGGGCCCATGCCGTGCAAGATGGGTTAACCGTGCGGCGCTTTACCGGCTATGCAAATTAAGGATTGGTATGGCCATGAACATCGCGCGCGCATCCATTGATAAACCGATCCTAACCTGGATCGTAATTCTGATCTGCCTATTCGGGGGCATTTGGGGCTTTTTATCGCTTGGGCGACTTGAAGACCCCGCCTTTACCATCAAACAGGCTGTGGTGGTTACGGCTTATCCCGGGGCGTCGGCCGAACAAGTGGCGATTGAGGTGTCTGAACCGTTAGAGGCCGCAATCCAAAGCATGGGTGAGGTCAGCGAAATAAGATCTATCAACCGGCTCGGTGTGTCGCGCATTGATGTAGAAGTCGATGACACGATCAATGGGGATGATTTGCCGGGGGTGTGGACCAAACTGCGCGAAGAAATTCAAAATGCTCGCGCCGCCTTGCCCGAGGGCGCAGGCACGCCGTTGGCCGATGACGGATTTGGGGATGTCTATGGTATCTTTTTCGCCGTCACCGCCGAGGGTTTTTCCGACGCCGCCCGCCACCAGTTGGCCACATTTCTGCGGCGCGAGCTGCTGACCGTCGAAGGTGTGGCCAATGTGGCAATCGCAGGTTTGCCGCAAGAGGCGATTTTTGTCGAACCTGATCCAGCCCGCACCGCGCATCTGGGCGTGAACCCGCAAACATTTACCCAGGCCTTAGCCGCATCAAATTCGGTCGTTGATGCCGGCGCCGTGCGCGGAACCGAGACACGCACGATGATTCAAACCCCCGAAGGATCAGACAGCGTTAGTGAAATTGCGTCGCTGACTGTGGGCATCGGTGGAGAGTTAATTAATTTGATCGACATCGCCGAGGTTCGACGTGGGCGACAAACCGATCAGGAAATGTTGATCCGTTTTAATGGGGTTGAGGCATTTACGATTGGTATCGCAGGGTTGAGCGATGAAAATATCGTCGATGTGGGCAACCGTGTCGATGCCCATCTTGCGGCGCTATTACCCGAAATTCCTTATGGTGTGGACCTGCACCCGATCTACCAACAACACGTTGTGGTGGATGAGGCGTCAAATGGTTTTCTGCTTAACCTTTCCATGTCTGTGGGCATCGTGGTGTTGGTGTTGGGCCTGTTTATGGGGCCACGCGCGGCGGTGGTGGTTGGCACCACGCTTTTGCTGACTGTGGTTGGCACATTGTTATTCATGGCGCTGTTTTCCATTGAAATGGAACGCATTTCGCTTGGCGCGCTTATCATCGCCATGGGCATGTTGGTGGACAACGCCATTGTCGTGGCCGAAGGAATGCAAATTGCCATGCAGCGCGGAAAATCATCACGCGACGCCGCCGAAGAGGCCGCCGGAAAAACCCAAATCCCCCTGTTGGGGGCGACAGTAATCGGCATCATGGCGTTTGCGGGAATTGGGCTTAGCCCCGATTCGACGGGTGAATTTTTGTTTTCTTTGTTCGCAGTGATCGGAATTTCGCTACTGTTATCTTGGATTTTAGCGGTAACAGTGACGCCGTTACTGGGGCACTATTTTTTCAAACAGGGCCGCGCAGGTGCATCTGATGCGTATGATGGTTTTATCTTTCGCGCTTATGGTGGATTATTGCGCGGTGCGTTGCGTATGCGTTGGGGGGTGGTTTTAGCACTGATCGGGGTAACGGCGGCCTGTTATGTGGGTTTTGGCCAGGTCAAACAACAATTTTTCCCCGATTCCAACACTCCGATTTTTTTCGCCCATTATACTTTGCGCCAAGGCACCCCGATCGAAACCACCGCGGCACAAATGGAAATTTTGGAAACCTTTTTGGCCGAACGTGATGATGTGGCGGCGGTGTCCACCTATGTGGGGCAAGGTGCCACGCGATTTTTGCTAACCTACGGTGCCGAAACACCAAACCCGGCCTATGGCCATCTTATTATCCGCACAGACACGTTGGAACAAATCCCAGCGCTGCGCGCAGCGCTGGAAGACTTTGCCGCCGAAACCCTGACAGATGGGGAATTTCGCACCGAACGGTTGGTGTTCGGGCCAGGGGGCGGGCGCCCCATTCAGGTGCGGTTTTCTGGCACCGACGCACGTATCCTGCGTGACTTGGCCGATCAATCCATCGCCGCGATGCAAGGGGCGTCGCCCAACATCTTATCGCCCCAGGTGGATTGGCGGGAACAGGAATTGGTGCTGCGCCCGAACTACGTCACCGAACGTGCACAGGCCGCAGGCATCGCGCGCGACGATGTGGCCCAGATTATGCGCTTTGCCACCGACGGCATTGTCACCGGATATTATCGCGAAGATGATCGCGCCATCCCCATCATCGCACGCGTGCCCGGCACCGCAGGCTTAAGCGTGATGGATCAGGCCGTTGCATCGCAGGATGGGGCCACCCTATTGCCGATCGAACAGGTGGTGGATGGTTTCGTGGTCGAAACACAAAATACCCTGATCCGCCGCCAAGACCGTCTGCCCACCATCACAGTTGGGGCCAGCATCCCGCCCGATGTGACGGCGGCGGCGGTTCACGCCGAAATCCGCGCCGCGGTTGAGGCGATCCCCCTACCCTTGGGATACCTTATGGAATGGGGCGGCGAATTTGAAAATTCGGCCGAGGCCAACGCCAGTCTTGGGGCGCAGCTTCCCGTAACGTTGCTTATCATGGTGTTGGTGTCGGTTTTGTTATTTAACGCCGTGCGAGAGCCGTTGATTATCTGGCTGTTGGTGCCGATGTCGGTTAATGGCGTGGCGGTTGGGTTATTGGTCACAGGATTGCCGTTTTCGTTTACCGCACTTCTCGGATTACTTAGCCTTTCGGGGATGTTGATTAAAAACGGCATCGTTTTGGTCGAAGAAATTGACATCGTGCGACGTGCGGGCACCCCATTGCGAACCGCCATTGTCAATGCATCAACCTCGCGTTTACGTCCGGTTTTATTGGCGGCCAGCACAACGATTTTGGGAATGCTGCCACTGTTGGGGGATGCGTTTTTCGTTTCTATGGCCGTAACGATCATGGGCGGTTTGGCGTTTGCCTCAATCCTAACATTGGTGGCCGCACCCGTGCTTTACGACATCTTTTTTAGCCATGATGCAAAACGCGAAAAGACACCGGAAACCGCCCCTGCCCCTGCCCCGCGCAACACGCCGCCCACAGGTAAATTTGATCTGCCAACCGATAATGTGCAAACGCCCGCGTAACGACGTTTGCCATGAAGGCATAGATGGTTTTATGAAACCGATTTCGATTTGTGTAGACTGGCCTACTATTGATAGGATTAAATCTAACTCGACCACGTATTGAGCAGGATGAATGATCATGGCCTCACAAAATTTCGACGTAATCGTGATTGGCGCAGGGCCTGGGGGCTATGTCGCCGCAATTCGGGCCAGTCAACTGGGCCTAAACGTTGCGATTGTGGAACGCGAACATATGGGCGGCATCTGCCTGAATTGGGGGTGTATCCCCACCAAGGCGATGCTCCGATCCGCCGAGGTGTTCCATATGATGCACCGCGCGGGTGAGTTTGGGCTAAAGGCCGATAACATCGGCTATGACCTAGACGCCGTTGTGCAACGGTCGCGCAAAGTGGCGGGGCAGTTAAGCGCGGGCGTTAGCCACCTGATGAAAAAAAATAAAGTCACTGTGGTGATGGGGGCCGCCACGATCCCCGCCAAGGGTCACGTGCGCGTGCAAACCGACAGTGGCGCGCAGGATCTGTATGCCAAAAACATCATCCTAGCAACCGGTGCCCGCGCGCGTGAGCTGCCGGGGCTTGAGGGGGATGGCAAACGCGTTTGGACCTACAAAACCGCGTTGATGCCACCGCATATGCCGCAAAAACTGCTGGTGATCGGATCAGGGGCGATCGGAATTGAATTTGCCAGTTTCTATAACACACTGGGTGTTGATACCACAGTGGTTGAGGTGATGGACCGCATCCTACCCGTTGAAGATGCCGAGATCAGCGCCTTTGCCAAGAAAAGTTTTGAAAAACAGGGCATGACCATCCTGCAAAAAGCGACCGTTAAAACGCTTGACCGGGCTGGTGATAAAGTAACCGCGCATATTGAGGTTGGCGGAAAGGTCGAAGCGCAGGAATTTGACACCGTCATTTCCGCCGTGGGCATCGTGGGTAACACCGAAGATTTGGGCCTAGAGGCCCTGGGCGTCACCATCGACCGCACCCATGTGGTGACCGATGCCTATTGTCGCACAGGTATCGACGGCCTGTATGCCATCGGCGATGTGGCAGGTGCGCCATGGCTTGCGCATAAGGCCAGCCATGAGGGCGTGATGGTTGCCGAGATGATTGCCGGAAAAAACGACGTCCACCCCATCAAACCCAACACAATCGCCGGATGCACCTATTGCCACCCGCAGGTGGCCAGTGTGGGCCTGACCGAGGCACAGGCAAAAGACCAAGGGTATGCGGTTAAGGTGGGCCGCTTCCCCTTTATCGGCAATGGCAAAGCGATTGCGCTGGGCGAACCCGAGGGCCTGATTAAAACGGTGTTTGATGCCAAAACCGGGGAATTGTTAGGCGCCCACATGATCGGCGCAGAGGTTACCGAGTTGATCCAAGGTTACGTGATTGGCCAAAAGCTGGAAACCACCGAACAAGACCTGTTTGAAACCGTGTTCCCCCACCCCACGCTCAGCGAAATGATGCACGAAAGCGTGTTGGATGCCTACGATCGCGTAATTCATATGTGAAGCCGTCCCATATTCTATAGATATATCAATCATATCACATACAAAAATCTGTATATTCAAAGACACCGGCTATCTGGGTGGAAAACCACACCGGTGCCGTTTATGTGCAAGCAAAGCATAAAACGGGGCACCCATGGCCGACCAAAAATATATCGCGGTGCGCGGCGCGCGCGAACACAACCTTAAAAATATCGATGTTGACATCCCCCGCGACCAACTGGTGGTGATTACCGGGTTATCGGGGTCGGGCAAATCATCGCTGGCGTTTGACACCATCTATGCCGAGGGACAGCGGCGGTATGTCGAAAGCCTAAGCGCCTATGCGCGCCAATTCCTGGACATGATGGAAAAGCCCGATGTTGACCACATTAGTGGCCTATCCCCCGCCATTTCGATCGAGCAAAAAACCACGTCAAAAAACCCCCGCTCCACCGTGGGCACCGTGACCGAGATTTACGATTACCTACGTTTGTTGTTTGCGCGCGCGGGCACGCCCTATTCCCCCGCCACCGGCCTGCCGATTGAGGCGCAGCAGGTCCAAGATATGGTTGATCGCGTCATGGCGATGGCTGACGGCACACGCGCCTATTTGTTGGCCCCCATCGTGCGCGACCGCAAAGGCGAATATCGCAAAGAGTTTTTGGAGCTGCGCAAACAAGGATTCCAACGTGTCAAGGTGGATGGCGAATTTTATGACCTCGACCAACCGCCCACGTTGGACAAAAAATTCCGCCATGACATCGACGTGGTGGTGGATCGGATCGTCGTCAAAGACGGTGTTGAAACCCGCCTGGCCGATTCGTTTCGCACCGCGCTGGATCTGGCCGATGGCATTGCCGTGTTGGAAACCGCGCCCAACGATGGTGACCCCGAGCGCATTACATTTTCCGAAAACTTCGCCTGCCCGGTGTCGGGTTTTACAATCCCAGAGATTGAACCACGCCTGTTTTCCTTTAACGCGCCGTTTGGCGCCTGCCCCGATTGTGACGGCCTGGGGGTCGAGCTATTTTTTGACGAACGCTTGATGGTGCCCGACGCCGCCCTATCATTGCAGGACGGCGCGATTGCCCCCTGGCGCAAAGGCAAATCACCCTATTTCCTGCAAACAATTCAGGCGATTGCCGATCACTACGGGTTTGATCCCAAAACCCAATGGAAAAACCTGCCCCCAAAGGTGCAACAGGTTTTTTTGCGCGGCTCTGGGAAAGAAGAAATTCAATTCCGCTACGACGAAGGCGGGCGTGTCTATCAGGTTAAGCGCAGCTTTGAAGGCATCATTCCCAACATGGAACGCCGCTACCGCGAAACCGACAGCACCTGGGTGCGCGAAGAGTTTGAAAAATACCAAAACAACCGCTCTTGCCAAACTTGCGGTGGCTATCGCCTGCGGGCCGAGGCGCTGGCGGTAAAAATCGCGGGGTTGCATATCGGCGAAGTGGTGGAAAAATCCATCAAGGAGTCTGCGGCCTGGATCGACGCCGTGCCAGCGACCCTAAGCAATCAAAAAAACGAAATCGCCCGCGCGATTCTAAAAGAAATCTCGGAGCGTCTGGGGTTTTTGAACAATGTGGGATTGGAATACCTAACCCTGTCGCGCAATGCGGGCACCCTTTCGGGCGGGGAATCGCAACGCATAAGGTTGGCCAGCCAAATCGGCTCGGGCCTGACCGGTGTGTTGTATGTGCTTGATGAACCCTCAATCGGGTTGCACCAGCGCGATAATGATCGCCTGCTGACCACGTTAAAAAACCTGCGTGACCAAGGCAACACCGTGATCGTCGTCGAACACGATGAAGAGGCGATCCGCGAGGCCGATTATGTGTTTGACATCGGCACCGGCGCGGGCGTGCACGGCGGGCGGATCGTATCACACGGCAAACCGGCGCAAATCGCCGCCGATCCACAGTCGATCACCGGGCAATACCTGGCCGGTGATCGCGCAATCGCCGTGCCTGCCAAACGCCGCAAGGGGAACAAGAAAAAAATCACGGTCGTCAAAGCCACGGGTAACAACCTGAAAAATATCACGGCTGATTTTCCGTTGGGCAAATTTGTGTGCGTTACCGGCGTTTCGGGCGGCGGGAAATCAACGTTGACGATTGAAACCCTGTTCAAAACGGCCTCCATGCGGTTGAATGGGGCGCGGCAAACGCCCGCGCCCTGCGAAACGATCAAGGGGTTGGAACACCTGGACAAAGTGATTGATATTGACCAACGCCCCATCGGGCGCACACCACGGTCAAACCCCGCCACCTATACCGGCGCCTTTACCCCCATCCGCGATTGGTTTGCCGGTTTGCCGGAATCACAGGCGCGCGGGTATAAACCGGGCCGCTTTTCCTTTAACGTCAAAGGCGGGCGGTGTGAGGCCTGCCAAGGCGACGGCGTCATTAAGATTGAGATGCATTTTCTGCCCGATGTTTACGTCACCTGCGAAACCTGCAAAGGCGCGCGGTATAACCGCGAGACCCTGGAAATCACGTTCAAGGGCAAATCCATCGCCGATGTGTTGGACATGACGGTCGAAAACGCCCAAGAATTTTTCAAGGCCGTGCCCAGCATCCGCGAAAAAATGGACGCCCTGATGCGCGTGGGCCTGGGCTATATCAAGGTGGGCCAACAGGCGACGACATTATCGGGGGGCGAGGCACAGCGCGTGAAGTTGTCCAAAGAGCTGTCAAAACGGTCCACCGGCCGCACGCTCTATATCTTGGACGAACCCACCACCGGCCTGCATTTTGAAGACGTGCGCAAATTGCTAGAGGTGCTGCACGAACTGGTCGACCAAGGCAACACCGTGATCGTGATTGAACACAACCTCGATGTCATCAAAACCGCCGATCATATTATCGACATCGGGCCCGAAGGCGGCGATGGCGGCGGCCACATCGTGGCCACCGGCACACCAGAACAGGTGGCAAACACGCCCGCATCCCACACAGGCCGGTATTTGACGGGGATGTTGCCCAACACCGGGGGCATAAAATGAAACGCAGGTTGGGGGATTTTGGGGCGCTAACCCCCGCCGAACAAAAAATCCGTGATCAGGTGTGTTCGGGAAACCCCGTGATAATCGGCGATGATGTGCCGGAACAGGACGCGGGGGATGACCGGCGGGTGCGCGCCGAATTCCTGCGCTATATCATCCTGGGCGGGTGCACGGATTTGCCGGGGCATCCCCTGACGGAAAAGGGTGTGGACATTAGCGGCGCGCGGGTGACGGGCGCATTAGACCTCACGGGCGCACGCATAAGTCACGATGTTGGGTTATTCAACTGTTTTTTCAATGACACGATCATCCTGCTAAACGCCAAGGTTGAAACCTTTGCGCTCAACCACTCCATGCTTAAGGCGGGCGAAACGGGCAGGGCACTGTTTGCGGATGGGCTACAGGCAACGGGCTATGTCTTCCTGCAGAATATTACAGCACAGGGGGCGGTGCGCCTGCCGGGCGCAACCCTGGGCGGTGATTTGGCCTGCGAAGGAGCAACATTCACGGCGGGCGAAACGGGCGATGCACTGTTTGCGGATGGGCTACGGACAACGGGCGATGTGATCCTGAGTAATGTTACAGCACAGGGGGCGGTGCGCCTGGTGGGCGCAACCCTGGGCATTGGTTTGGACTGCGACGGGGCAACATTCACGGCGGGGGAAACGGGTGGTGCGCTTTCTCTGGAAAGAGCCGATATTAAAGGCGTGTTTTTCCTACGCAACGGGTCTAAGGTAGAGGGGAAATTGAACCTGATGGCGGCAAACATCAGCACAATGGTGGATGACCCCGCATGTTGGCCGGCGCGGGGGAACCTGATGCTTGACCGATGTCGCTATGACGCGTTTTTGGGTATTGCACCTGTAGTGGATGCAGCATCGCGCATTCGGTGGTTAGACCTGCAAAATCACCCTGAACGGGATTTCTGGCCTCAGCCCTGGGAACAGTGCGCCAAGGTTTTGCGCGAAATGGGCCATGCAGAGGACGCGCGCCGCGTCCTGATCGCCAAAGAAGAACGCCAAAGGCGGGCGCGGCGGCTGCGTTATGTTCATCAGGGGCGGCGTGGTAAGGCTTTGGTCATCGGTGTTAGCGCCGATATTTTATGGTTGACTGTTGCCTATGGCCGCAGGCCGCTGCGCGCCTTTGTTTGGTTGTTGGGGCTTTGGATACTGGGCGCATTGGTGTTTCACACCGCCGCCCATAACGATGCCATCAAACCCAACAACGCCTTTGTGTTGCGCAGCCCCGAATGGGCGGCCCTGCCCCACGCCATGACGTTGCGCAGCCCGCATCGCAGCTTTCCTGTTTCATGGCGCAGCCCGAGGCGCGATCATACCCCACGTTCAACGCGTGGGTCTATTCCGCCGATACGTTGCTGCCCATTGTGGCCATGGAAATGCAGGAATACTGGATCACCAACGAACATGCGGGGCCATGGGGCGCGGTTGCGCGCGTGTACCTGTGGATACAGATTGCCATGGGGTGGGCGTTGTCATTATTGGCCGTTGCGGGATTTTCCGGCCTGGTCAAACAAGACAGCACCTGATCCCCCTGCCCCGCCATGCCGCCATGTTGCGCCCGCCCATTGACGCCCCCGCACCGCATGTGCGATGCAAACATTTCAACGGGCCTTTTGGGTAAACATATATGAAGGTCATTATTTGCGGCGCGGGTCAGGTGGGGTGGCAAATCGCGCGCCATTTAGCGCGGGAAAAAAACGACGTCACCGTCGTGGACAAAAATGCCGATCTGGTGCGGCGCGCAACCGATACATTGGATGTGCAGGGCGTGGCGGGGTTTGCATCCTACCCCGATGTGTTGGATCGTGCGGGCGCGCGGGATGCGGATATGATAATTGCCGCCACCTTTTCGGATGAGGTAAACATGGTCACCTGTCAGGTGGCGCATTCGGTGTTTTCGATCCCGCGCAAAATTGCCCGCCTGCGCGCGCAAAGTTATATGACCGCGATTTATTCCGATCTTTATAGCCGCAATAATTTGCCCATTGATGTGGTCATCTCCCCCGAGCGAGAGGTTGCAGATACCGTGCTGCGCCGCATCACATCGCCCGCAACATTTGAAACCGAAAGCCTGCTTTCAGGCGGCGTGCAAATGTTGGGCGTGCGCCTGGACGCGGATTGCCCCGTGTTGGATACCCCGTTGCGGCAGTTGTCAGAACTGTTTTCAACGCTGCGCGCGATTGTCACCGGCGTGCGGCGCGACGGGTCGCTGTTTGTGCCAAAACCCGGGGATCAATTATTTGCCAATGATCAGATTTATGTTTTCACCCATACCGCCGATGTGGATCGCACGTTAGAAATTTTTGGCAAAACCCCCAAACGCCCCGAACGTGTATTGATCGTAGGGGCCGGGAATGTGGGGCTTAGCGTTGCACAAGCCCTGGAAACGGGGGCCGAACGTATCCGCGCCCGCGTGATCGACATCAATCGCGGGATGGCCGAGGCCGCCGCCGATACACTTAAACGCACCATCGTGTTGCACGGCGACGGATTAGATATTGATATATTGCGCGAGGCCCATGTGGACAGTGCCGATGCCGTATTGTGCATGACCGATGACGATAAAACCAATCTTCTTGCCTCGGTACGCGCAAAATCGGCGGGCGCGAGGGCGGCCATCACGCTTGTCAATGATCCAACGATGGTGCCGTTAATGGGACCGCTGAACATTGATGCGTATATTAACCCACGGTCCACAACGGTAAGTTCGATCCTACGCCATATCCGGCATGGGCGCGTTCAAGGGGTTTATTCGGTGGGTGACGCCGAGGCAGAGGTGATCGAGGCGCAGGTTTTATCCACCTCGCCCATCGCGGGCAAAGCGGTGCGCGACATTGATTTCCCCGAAGGTGCCTTGGTGGGGGCCGTGCAAAAGGGCGACCGCGTGATCCGCCCCATGGGATCAACAGTGATTCACGAAGGCGATGTTGTTGTCATATTCACGTTGACCGCCGATGTGCCTGCGATTGAAACGTTGCTACAGGTTTCGATTGATTTCTTTTGACACAGCGTTTTAGCATGATGGCCCGTTCACGCACACGTTGTGCAGTTTTTATTTAAGTATCATGGCTGCTTATCTACGCAATCTTCCTTTCTTTGCGGTTTTGTTATTGGTCGCGGCAGGGGCGATGATGGTGCCTGCGGTCTATGCTGGTGTAAACGAAGATTTCACCTCCGCCCGTGACTTTTTCTACCCCAGTCTGTTGGTGGGAACAGTCGCCATGATTGTCGGATTCACCGCGCAATCCGGCCTTCGGGTGGACCGCGAGCGCGTCTATTTAATATCGTTATTTTTCGCCTATCTCTGGCTGCCCTTTGTTTTGGCTATCCCTATGGTCGAATCCATTGGAAATACCCGATTTATTAATGTGTATTTCGATATGGTGTCGGCGCTCACCACCACGGGCGCCCCAATTTTCGACCCTGACCGATTGACACCGGCGGCGCATCTTTGGCGCGGGATTGTTGGATGGTTGGGGGGGCTTTTGATGTGGATTACCGCCGCGGCGGTTTTAGCGCCACTTAACCTTGGCGGATACGAAGTCACGTCTGAGGCAACCACCATGGGCCGTCTCATCCCAGGACAGGGGCAGATACGTACAGTCTCTGCGGTGGAACGTTTACGCAAAAACGCAGGCCGGTTGATCCCGATTTATGGGGCCCTGACGGCGACCTTGATGGGGGGGTTGGTGATGGCGGGGGACCCGCCGTTGGTTGCGGCCATTCACGCGATGTCAGTTATGGCAACATCGGGCATTACACCGAGTGGTGGTTTGGGCGCCGCCCCCACGGGCCTAACGGGGGAGGTTTTGATTTTTTTCTTTATGATCTTTGCCTTATCCCGTCATACCTTTGCCGATGGTTTTGGAAAAAATGCACTAATGCGTTTGGGCAAAGACCGCGAACTAAGGTTGGCGATCGTCGCGATTGTGGTGTTTCCAACACTTTTATTTGTTCGCCATTGGCTAGGTGCATTGGACGTTGACGATAGCGACAACATTACTGCGGCGTTAGCCGCGCTTTGGGGCAGTATATTTACCGTTTTGTCGTTTCTTACGACAACCGGCTTTGTGTCGGACACGTGGATAACGGCGCGGGGGTGGTCGGGTTTGGATGCCCCCGGATTGATCCTGATGGGGTTGGCCATCATGGGTGGTGGTGTCGCAACCACGGCAGGCGGGTTAAAACTGTTGCGGGTTTATGCGCTTTACAAACATGGGGCACGGGAAATCGGTAAACTAATTCATCCCCATTCTGTGGCGGGTGCGGGGCGTCTGGGGCGCCGTATTCGCCGCGAAGGTGCCTATATTGCGTGGATTTTTTTTATGCTATTCATTTTATCGTTAGCAATGGTGATGGTGGCGCTGGCTCTAAGCGGTCTTTCGTTTGAAACCGCAATGATCCTAGCGGTTGCAACACTTTCAACAACGGGTCCTTTGGCAACGGTTGCGGGTGAAGCCCCGATTATTTACGCAACGTTGGGCGATGCGGCCAAAATCATTTTATCAGGCGCCATGATTGTGGGGCGGATGGAAACGTTGGTTTTAATCGCCCTATTAGGGTCTGGATTTTGGCGGGCGTGATGCAATTGCAGCATGACCGCGCAGGGAAATTTTGGAACGGGCTGGAAATGTGATGCAACACACGACATATCTGTCGCTAAACAATAACTTTCCCCGCAACGGTTTCACGCGGCAGGGGCAACAACAAGGCGCAAAATTCAATGGCCGACAACAAACAAAATCTGCAAGACGCGTTTTTGAACCACGTGCGTAAAAACAAAATATCGGTGACGGTTTTTTTGATAAATGGTGTAAAATTACAAGGTGTTATTACCTGGTTCGATAACTTTTGCGTCCTGTTACGCCGCGACGGGCAAAGCCAAATGGTCTATAAACACGCGATTTCCACGATCATGCCAGGTCAACCTATCAATCTGTATGACGGGGATGCGTGAGCAAACCTAACACGGAAAACATACAACAAAATAATCGTGCGGTAACGCGCGCCTTTGTTGTGCATCCAAACATTCAAACAAACGATCCCCCCAAATCTGCCGCCCCGATGTTAGAGGAGGCCGTTGCCCTGGCCGCGGCGATTCCTGATTTGATGGTTGTGGGGGCAGAAATCACGCGCTTATCGCGCGTTCACCCAGGCATGTTATTGGGCGCGGGAAAGATTGCAGAAATAAAAACCAAAATTCACGATCTTGATGTGGGCCTGGTTTTGATTGATGGGCCGGTCACCCCGGTGCAACAACGCAACCTTGAAAAAGAATGGGGGTGCAAGCTGCTTGATCGGGCGGGCTTGATCCTTGAAATTTTTGCCGATCGTGCCCGCACCCGCGAAGGTGTGTTGCAAGTGGAACTGGCCGCGTTAAGTTATCAGCGCACGCGCCTTGTGCGCGCCTGGACGCACTTGGAACGCCAACGTGGCGGTTTGGGTTTTGTCGGTGGCCCTGGTGAAACACAGATTGAAGCAGACCGACGCGCGATTGACAAAGAAATCGCCCGCATCAGGCGACAGTTGGCAAAAGTGGTCAAAACACGCACACTCCACCGCAAAGCCCGTAAAAAAATACCATATCCTATCATTGCCTTGGTTGGGTATACAAACGCAGGCAAATCAACGCTGTTTAACCGGCTAACCGGCGCGCGTGTCTTGGCAAAAGACATGCTATTTGCCACGCTGGATCCCACAATGCGCCGCATCGCCCTGCCCGACGGCACCCAGGCGATTCTATCCGATACAGTAGGCTTCATCAGCAATTTGCCAACGCAACTTATCGCAGCATTTCGCGCCACATTAGAAGAGGTGCGCGAAGCAGACCTGATCTTACACGTGCGCGACATCGCCCACCCCACAGCCGAGGATCAGGCCCAAAATGTTGCACATATTCTGGCCGAATTGGGCATAACCGATACCACGCCCCAAATTGAGGTTTGGAACAAGATGGATTTGGTGCCAACGCCACAGGCCGATATGTTACAAAATGCCGCCGCCCGTAGGCCAAATGTATGCACAATGTCCGCCCATACAGGCCAGGGTGTGGAACATCTTTTGGCAACTATGGGCAAAACCCTATCCCCGCCGCGGCAACGATCGGTAATTTCTTTACCCCATGATGATGGACGCCGCCGCGCCTGGCTTTATGCGCAAGGCGTAGTAGATCATGAAACCCCTGGCGACACGACCACCAACATAACAGTGCGATGGACGCAACAACAGGCGAAATCTTTTCATGCACTTTGAAGAGCCAAACAGCATTCCAACATGTATCAAACATGATGGTCTAGTTTTATCGCCTACTTCCCCGATTCAAAATCATTAACCCTAGGGCCAACAAACCAAAACCAAAAAATACACTTGGGGGCAAACGTTCCCCCAATATCAACCAGCCCAGAAGAATGGCCACGGGCGGGATCAAAAGCGTGACGATCATCGCATTTCCCGAACCAGCCATGGCCAAAATGCGATAATAGAGCAGATACGCCAGCGCAGTTCCAGGAATCGCGAAATAGGCAATAGAACCATACGTCACAGGATTGTCAGGTAAACGGGGCATCCCATCAACGATCAAGGCCACCGGCACCATTATCAATGCCGCCCCGGTCAACATCCCCGCCGCAGCGACCTGCGGGGTCAGTCCCGATAACATAGACCGCGCCCACGCAGCGGCGCACGCATAAGACAATGTTCCCGCCAATACGGCCAGCTGGGCAACCGATCGTAGATCAAATTGTAACAAAGCCTCAACCCCGATGGCCACGGAAACCCCGCTAAAGGCAACTAAAACCCCAACCAACCGCATCCAAGTCAAACGTTCATCTACAAAAACAATCGCGGCTACCAACACCCCAAAAATCGCCGTGGCCGCATTGAAAATTGAGGTGAGCCCCGTTTCGATATACTGTTGCCCCCATGCCATAAGGGTAAAAGGCACCACATTGTTCAACATCCCCATGATAAAGAATGCGCCCCAAATGCGGCCCCCCGTGGGCATGGCCAACCCACGCACCCACACATAAACCCAAAGGATCAAGCAAGCCCAAAAAACACGATGGGCAACCAACGTGAAAACCGGCACCTCGCCCAACGCCAGCTTGATCGCCAAAAACGAAGCCCCCCAAATCAGGGCCAAAAACAAAAGTTCCCCCCAAACGCGGGGCGAAAGGCGCAGTGACGTGTGTTTAGATCCCATGGGAGCCATTTATTCGATCACAACGACATCAGCGACCCGAAACCTGCGCCAAAGGGTGATAATGTCGATTTATGGTTGAGCCAAACCGCCCCTGAAGGGGACTAATGATTTTGGTCTAGGGTTTGATGGATGACAATCAATCCTTCGCGCACCAACCGCCGCACCAAGGTGATCTTTCCCGCATCGTCCAAGGTGCCGGGCAGTTCGCTTATGCGAAATGATGGCGTGGAAATCGCATAGCGCAACGGGGCCAAGGCATGGTCCGGCAAAACAATTTCGGCACCATTGCAGATAAGACGGACCTGTTGTTCGTCTTTCATATGCGTCAGATCGTAAATCAAATTGGCGCGCGCACCAACATGCGCATCAATCGTAAGGTCGTCCATCATTGCTATCTGCGTCATCTGCTGCGGAACCTGTGGGGCGCGTGTTGTTAAAAAATCCTGCTTAAAGCCTTCCATCAATTTGGATAACGGGGCCGTCTGTGCAAACCTTGTGATAAGGTCGTCAAAAAATGCACGGTGGATGGTGGCGTCAAACCCATCATTAGCAAACCCCGGGGGTAACGCATGACGTAATACCCGATCGGCACGGGCGGCCGTGGCCACAGCATCAATCAAAAGATCGGCCCAAGTATGGGCCATCAAACCCGTTGTGATATGCAAAGATGTTTGATCGGTTGCTACGGCATCGTGCACCAACCCACGCGGCACATAGACCATATCACCGGGTTCTAACACAAACCGTTCGGTTTCTTCGCCGATTTCTGTCGCATGCGGGTCAAACCCCTGGCTGCGCAAGGGTAAATCCAACGGCGTGTTATAAAACCGCCATTCTTTTGTGCCTTCCACCTGCAAAACCATAACATCATGACTGTCATAATGGGGCCGAAACCCTTGGGAATGGACCGGCGTCAAATAGATATTGGTTTGAACACCGCATGACATCACGCTTTCCATTGCGCGGCAAAATTGGGCGAGTTTTGGCAGGCGCCCTTGTAGCCCAGATAAAATTACTGTCGCACCATCGGCAAAAAGCTGCGCTACACGCACCGGATCAATTAAACCTGACTCATGGGAAAAGTCGGGGGCGGTAATCGTGCTGTCCGCACGGGTTAGGTTGATGTCCGGCACAGACAGCCCCATGGTTGAAATAACGCGATCAATATCATCATAGCACAATAAATCCTTGTAATAAGACGGCATATTACGCCGCACGACCAGAGGTTTGTGTTCAAAATATTCTGCAAAAAAGGTCTCAGGTGTTTGCGGGGCAATCGCCCAAGCAAAGCTATAATCAGGATCGGGCATTATCAGGGCGTCCTGTATCATTTGTTTTCAGACCAGAGGCAAGCCATAACAAGGCGGTAAATTCATGTCTAGTGATAGGTATATGCAGAGTAGTTATTAACGATTAGTTTACCATATCCTAATATATTATGAATTCGAAACGAAGACTTTATTGAAAAGGATCGAATCATGCAAAACAAAAAAATAATGTGCACAATACCTTATCGGATGCAGATATTATAACCCACCGCCGTAAGGTTAACCGTGGCCGCCGTGGGTTTTTGGGCATCATGGCGTTTTCCGGCGCAACAGGGGCGATGTCTGCGCTGGATGGCGACGGTGGGCAAGCCCAGGCACAAACAACCGATACCGATAGGGGCGCGTGGACCGACGCGGCAGGATGCGGTCGGGGGAATGGGGGGCTTTACACCGGTCAAACCGATGCGGACAATGGCAATATTACCGACGCCTGGGGGTATGGGCGGGGTATGCCTTATTGTTAAGTGGTGGCGATAAATAATACAGAACCTTATCAACCTTTGCCCATTACGCTAAAATACATGGGCCAAACTTTCCTACCCTACAGTATTTTAATAACATCTTTGCTGATGGCCAGAACGTAACCACGCCGCGCGATGTTTTTGATCAAAAGCTCCGCCACAATTTGATTACCCAAACCATCGCGCAATCGTTTAATGCGTGTTGCGCCTGCGGCTTCGTCAGTTTCTGTTGCAGATTTGCCTGCTATCATAGCCTCAATTTCGGCACCATTCAAAACCTCGCCGTCCAAACGTGCCTCGGCCAAAACGCTTAAGGTTTCCATGGCGGCATCGGTAAGTTTGAATTCAAGGTTATTTATCAACACGACTCGTTCTTCGCGGCTAAGAATAAGCGACGAAACCTGAATACCGGATCTTTCGATTTCCCCCATACGGCGGTTTAACGTCATGATCGTGATTAGAAACACCAAACATGCGATTAACAAGGCGGCGGCAAACAACATCAAAACCACGATCACGGCGCGGTAACTGGCCAAAACTTTGGAAAACGTTGTGCCCGATTGGGCCAAAACCTCTAGCATACGGGTCGCATCGGGGTTGCGAATGTCATTTAACACAAACACTTGTCGCACGGCGTCGTTAAAGGCACCCGCGTCGGGCAAGGTGATGAACAGTAAAATAACCGAAACCAAAAACGTTGCCATTACCGCAACCACACCGATGCGTGCAATCCATGCCCCGGTGAGCCGCGTTTCAGAAACGGAGGTAATGCGCCCCGGCATCCTGCCTCCTTTCAGCGAGCCCTGTGTCATCAAAAACCGAAATCACTTGTAACAAAACCCATCCGTCCACTGCGATTCGGGGGGCAATGATGTGTTCTGCGGCGACGATCGAACACTGGTCCTCTGGCACAGCGATCACACCGTAATGCAGTCTTAGGGGGTTTTCCATCGCCGCACGATAATCGGCATAACAGGCCGCATGTATGGGACCAGCTATTAAAATGGCCATTGCCGCACAAGCAAAACATCGGAAAAATGCAGACATGCGAAATATATCCCCCTTTCGTAAAATTGGCGTGATTGATGGGGGCATCATACCCATCACAGGCAATGTTATTCAATGACACCGTAATGTTAATGGCGTGACTGTCGATAACCACCCCGCGTTATTGCACGGCAAAGTATCAAATTGCGAAGGCATAGGTATGCACACCCTTCCTGGGGCGTGCACCACATCCTATGCCATAGAAAGGACACCACTTATGTTTCATCGCCTTAGCAAAACATTAACCATTGCCATACTTTCCATCATCCTTGCCGCGGGTGGTATCGGGGTAAACGTGCGCTCAGCCCACGCAGATAATGGGGAAGAGGCCGCCGCAATCATTGCCGGTTTGGTCGCATTATATGTCATAGGTCGTGCCATAGAAAACCGTAACGACCACCATGAACAACAGCCCACCGCGCACACCCCGCCCCCTGTTGCGCCGCACTTGGTGGCACCGGCACAATGCCGTCGTGAATTCCACACCAACAATGGGGTTCGCCGTGGGTACAGTTACCGCTGTATGCAGCGCCACGCCGCGCGCCCAAATTTGTTGCCCGACCAATGCCTGCGCCAGGTTTATACCGATCGCGGCCCCCGGAACTTATATGGTGGGCGGTGTTTGACGCAAAATGGGTGGGTTCGCGGCTAATCCACACCCCATGCCGCGCCACAAACACTAATCAACGGCGGATTAATGTGTGATCCGCCGTTTTCTTGCATGTCTCGGTATAGCGTGGTTTTGAAAAGGCACATGTTATTGCCAGATTTCAGTTTGGAAACCGCCCTAGGGGTAACACGTGTTGCCGGTGTTGACGAGGCAGGCCGCGGGCCGTTAGCCGGCCCCGTCGTGGCCGCCGCGGTGGTTTTAGATCGGGCACAGGTGCCCATTGGCCTTAATGATTCAAAAAAACTTAGCCCCGCACGGCGGGCGTTTTTGTTTGACGCACTACAAAAAACGGCTGAAACCAGCCTTGGGTGGGCAAGTGTCGAAGAAATAGATCGTTTTAACATTCGCAATGCAACATTTTTGGCGATGCAGCGTGCGTTAAACGGGCTTTATCCCCTACCAACCCATGCGTTAATCGACGGTAATGCGGTGCCCCCCGATATACCCTGCGCGGCCTCTGCGGTGGTGAAGGGCGATGCGCGTTGCCTATCTATCGCCGCGGCCTCCATTATGGCCAAGGTTGCACGGGACCAGGCGATGGACGTGCTGGCCAAAGATTTTCCCGATTATGGGTGGGACACCAACAAAGGATACCCCACAACCGCGCATCGCGCCGTCTTACAACATCTTGGGCCGACCCCACACCATAGGCGTTCTTTCGCGCCCGTGCGCAATATGTTGTAGGCACAAATTTACGCAACACATTGGTTCCATTAAATAAATTGATTTAAGGATGATTTAGGGGAATGCTTTTTACCAATCTTATGTTCTTTCATTTTTGATTTTGGGCATGGGACTTAGATTTCCTAGCGGCACATAAAATGTGCGAACGATCAACAAAATATATGCCACCGCAGCTGCACATCTATCGGTATGAAAATACCCTACGTGGCCCTTACGCACGCGCACAGGGATGCGTCACACATGATGATATGGGGGCACCTTCTATCTTTGTGCATCGTGCGTTGCGGTGGATTGAAAACCTTTGACAAGGGCCAAATTCGTGACACTGTTACAACATCAATCATCCGCTAAGGTTTTGCATCGCAACTGTATTCTGGCGGGAGATTGCATTGAAATCATGCGCACATTGCCTGCAGCTTGTGTTGATCTGATCTTTGCTGATCCACCCTATAATCTACAACTCAAAGGTGCGCTGCACCGGCCAAACAACACACAGGTCGACGCCGTGGATGCAGCATGGGACCGGTTTGATAGCTTCAAAACCTATGATGAATTTACCCAATCCTGGCTGGCAGAGGCGCGGCGGCTGCTGAAACCCCATGGGGCAATTTGGGTGATCGGCAGCTATCACAATATCTTTCGCGTGGGTGCAGAACTACAAAACCAAGGCTATTGGATTTTGAACGACGTGGTCTGGCGCAAATCAAACCCGATGCCGAATTTCCGGGGTAAACGGTTGACCAATGCCCACGAAACGATGATCTGGGCCGCAAAATCCGAAAGCACAAAATATACGTTCAATTATGAAGCGTTAAAAGCGTTAAACGACGGGGTGCAAATGCGATCGGATTGGGTAATCCCGATCTGTAATGGGGGGGAACGGCTAAAGGACACCACAGGTGGCAAGGCACACCCCACACAAAAACCCCTGGCCCTTTTGCACCGCATCCTTGTGGGCACGACAAACCCGGGCGATGTGGTTATGGACCCATTTTTTGGCACCGGCACCACCGGCGTTGCCGCCAAAATGCTGGGCCGCGATTTCATCGGCATCGAACGCGATACCACCTATCACGCCCTGGCCAAAGAACGCTTAAAAACAACACGGCCACTTGATCGCCGCGCGCTAGAGGTCACAACATCAAAACGACAAGACCCGCGGGTGCCGTTTGGGCATTTGGTCGAACGCGGGCTTTTGCGCCCCGGGGAAATGTTGGTCAATGCCCGGGGGCAAATGGCCAAAGTCCGCGCCGATGGCACACTGATTGCCGACGATGTAAAAGGGTCAATCCACCAGGTGGGCGCAAAACTAGAAGGCGCGCCATCCTGCAATGGATGGATGTATTGGCATTTCACCCGCGAAGGGCGGCGCGTGCCCATCGACATATTGCGCCAACAAATCAGGGCAGAGATGACACGTTAGC